>NZ_PDBT02000032.1:0-26868 GCF_002551535.2 Neisseria sp. N95_16 | reverse complement strand
TGAATTTAAAAAAGCTGAGTCCTGTGGCTTACAGAACCCAGCTTGAACAGGCTGTTTGAGAAAGATTATTAACTTGTCCAAGAATTGGGGGACAGTTCATACTTTTCAGACGGCCTTAATCTAAGGTCGCATTATTTTTCGTTTTGTCGATACCATTCGATAAACGCATCCGGTTTCACAAAACCCAATAAGGCTTCGCTGCGTGTACCGTCGGCACGAATCACAAACACACCAGGCGGGCCGAATAAGCCGTATTCTTTCAACAAGGCTTGGTGCTCGGCGGTATTAGCGGTGACATCGATTTGGAAGAAACGCTGCATATCCACCACCTCATGCACTTGCGGCTGGTTGAGCGTGTAGGCGGCCATTTCTTTGCAGGAAACGCACCAATCGGCATAGAAATCGAGCAATACCGGTTTCGATGGGTCGGCTTTCAAAGCGGCATCCATCGCGGCTTTGAGTTCGGCTACATCGGTGAACATGATGCCGTGATCGCTGCTTTGTCCCGCTTCAGACGGCGGGGTTAAGGTTAAGAAATGGTGCAGGGCGGTGGTTTGGCGTTGGTAGCTTTGCCAGCCAAACCATGCGCCGCCAATCAGCAGTAAAAAGCCCAATACCATCGCCACGCTTTTCAGACGGCCTGTTTGCTTGCCGGCGCGCACCAGCAGCCACACCGCCGGAACCGACAACAATAAAGTATAAAGCGACACCACCAGCGCGTAAGGCAGGTAAGGCGTAGCCAAATACACCGCTACCGCCAGCAGAATAAAGCCGAACGCAGACTTGATGCCATTCATCCAATCACCGGCGCGCGGCATGATGTGGCCGCCGAATGTGCCAATGATAATCAGTGGCACGCCCGTGCCCAAGGCCAGCGCATACAAGGCCAAGCCGCCCAATACCGCATCACCGGTCTGGCCGATGTAGCCCAAAGCAAAGGCCAAGGGCGGCGCCACACAGGGGCCGACAATCAGCGCAGAAAGCATACCCATCACAAATACCGAAGCCATGCGGCCGCCGGAGAGTTTGTTGCTTTGATTTTGGAAATAGGATTGCACCGAGCTTGGCAATTGGATATTGAAGAAACCGAACATCGACAAAGCCAGAATCACCATAATGGCAGAGGCGGTCAGCACTACCCAAGGCTGTTGCAGCCAGACGGTCAACAGCGCACCGGTTAGGCCGGCAAACACACCGACCAGCGTGTAAGTGAGCGCCAAACCCTGCACATACACCATCGATAAGGCAAACGCGCGGCCTTTGCCGGCATTTTTATCGCCGACGACAATGCTCGATACAATCGGCAGCAACGGATACATACAGGCGGTAAAGCTCAAACCCAAACCTGCGAGAAAAAACGCCAACAGATTGGCGTTCAAGGTATCCCAAGACAGTTTGAAGCGGCTGCTGTCGCTCTTGGCAGGCGCAGATTTCAGGCCGTCTGAAGACGTGGCAGGTCGGGTGAATCGTTCTTTTGCCGACACCGGCGCACCATCCCCTTGCGGCTCATACAGGCCGTTGCCGTTGATGTCGAAAGTGGTATCTACCGGTGGATAGCACACGCCGACTTCGGCGCAACCCTGATAGCTCAAGGTTAATTTATATTGGCCGAACGCTTGTTTGTAAGGCCAATTCACCTGTGCTGCGTGGTGATACACGATTTGCTTGCCAAAAAATTCGTCTTCTTTTTCTTCGCCGGGGCTAAGTTGGGGCGTATCGCCCAACACACCGGCGGGATCGGTGTCGGCGATGATTTTGGATTGGTAAAGGTAATAACCTTCGGCAATCTGAAATTGCACATTAATCCCTTGCTCGGTCACATTCACTTGCGGGCGGAATGCTTGTTCGGGCGGCAACAGCTTCGACGCATCAACCGGCCCGGCAAAAGCCGTGTTAAACAAGGCGAGAAAGGCCAAGATCAAATAAAAGAGTTTTTTCATATCGACAACCTGTCGGTGTGGGGTAGGTTTGTGTTGGTTAAACAAGAATTTAATATCAATGTTTTCGGCATTATAAGTGATTTGAGGCCGTCTGAAAAACAGGAAACGGGTTTACTTGCGTTAAATCAGTTTTAGAGAGTTTATCTTATTGAATATTCATGAAAATCAGGCCGTCTGAACTTATTGCTTTCAGACGGCCTTGCTGAATGAAGTGTTTCGTCAAGGATACGCAATCACCGCATAAGCCGAGTGGTTGTGAATCGATTCAAAGTTTTCACTTTCCACCACAAAGCTTTCCACGCGGGCATCAGCAATCAGTGAAGTGGCCACATCGCGTACCATGTCTTCCACAAATTTCGGATTTTCATACGCTTGCTCAGTCACGAATTTTTCGTCAGGGCGTTTGAGTAAGCCGTAGAGCTGGCAGCTGGCTTGTGCTTCTACGCAATCAATCACTTCTTCGATGCCGACTTCCGCATTAGCCACCAGCGACACGGTCACATGCGAGCGTTGGTTGTGTGCGCCGTATTGCGAAATCTCTTTGGAACACGGGCAAAGCGAAGTTACCGGCACCATGACTTTCAGGCTGTGGCTGTATGCGCCGTTTTTGATTTCACCGGTAAGGGTCACATCATAATCCAATAGCGACTGAATGCCGGATACCGGCGCGGTTTTCTTGCGGAAAAAAGGAAAGCTCACGCTGATTTTGCCCGAATGCGAATCCAGTAATTCAACCATTTCGCGCGTGAGTTGCTGCAAACGCTCAAAGCTCAAGGCTTCGGTTTGCTGTTCCATCAGCGCGACAAAGCGTGACATATGCGTGCCTTTTTGTTCGGCAGGCAGATACACCGTCATCGTCAAACGGGCCACAGTGGCCTGTTCGCCCTCAGCGGTGCGCAAGGTAATCGGGAAACGTAAATCTTTAATGCCGACTTGGTTAATCGGCAGGTTGCGTAAATCGCGGGTGGATTGCACGTCTGCAATGGCGTTCATGCGTGTTTTTTCCTTAGAATTAAGCCTAGGCTTGGTATGTGTGGGCAGCAAACGGTAATTCAAGGCCGTCTGAAAAGGTCGGCTTGATAACCGATTTTGTAAATGCGAGATTATATCACTTAGCGGGCAGGGTGGTATTAATTGTTTCTATTTTTCAGATAGTGATAGAATGAATGCCATTCATATCGAAACAAGGTTTGTGCCATGAAATTTGCCACCAAAGCGATTCATTCCAGCTACGATTGCGACGAACACCAGCGCGCGCTGATGCCACCGATTTACCAAAACAGTATGTTTGCCACCCATGAAATCGGCGAGCAAACCCCTTACCGTTACTCGCGCTTGAGTAATCCGACGCGCAAAATTTTGGAAGACACGGTTGCCGATTTGGAACACGCTGCCGCCGGTTTTGCGTTTTCCAGCGGCATGGCGGGCATTGATGCCGTGTGGCGGACGTTTTTGAAGCCGGGCGACACCATCATTGCCGTGGCTGATATTTACGGCGGTGCCTATGATTTGTTGAACGATGTGTATGCGCCGTGGGGCGTGAACGTGGTGTTTGCCGATTTGAGCAAGCCCGAAAACCTCGATGCGCTGCTGGCCGAACACGACAACGTTAAAATGCTGTGGCTGGAAACACCGTCAAACCCGTTGTTGCGCTTGGTGGATATTCCGGCCTTAGCTGCCAAAGCCAAGGCAGCCGGTGCGCTGGTTGGCATCGACAATACCTTTGCCACACCGTATCTGCAACGTCCGCTGGATATGGGTTGCGACATTGTGTTTCATTCGGCCACCAAATATTTATGCGGCCATTCCGATGTGTTGATGGGCGTGGTGGTGGTGAAAACCAAAGAATTGGCCAAGCCTTTGCATAGCATGATGGTCAACAGCGGCGCAGTGGCCGGCCCGTTTGACTGCTGGCTGGTGTTGCGCGGCATTAAAACCTTGGCTTTGCGCATGAAAACCCACTGTGAAAATGCCTTGGAAATCGCCAAACGTATGGAAAACCATCCGGCGGTGGAAAAAGTGTTTTACCCAGGGCTGCCGTCGCATGAGCATTACGAATTAGCCAAAACGCAAATGCCTAAGGGCATCGGCGGCGTGGTGACGATTTATCTGAAAAACGACACCAAACAAGCGGCCAACAGCGTGATTCAAAACATGGATTTGGTCAAAATGGCCTCCAGCTTGGGCGGTGTCGAAAGCTTGGTCAACCATTGCTATTCGCAATCACACAGCGGCGTGCCACACGATGTGAAAATGGAAATGGGCATCAAAGTCGGCTTACTGCGTTTTTCCATCGGCATTGAAGACGTGGACGACATTTGGCAGGATATTTCGAAAGCTTTGGACACGACTTTGTAAATATCTAGGCCATCTGAAAAGCGTTCAGACGGCATCTGAAATCTATTTCCACAAAAACTTTACTGTTATTTTTCAGACGGCCTTAGCGTATAATCAAGGCCGTCTGAAATATTTTTGACCAAAGGAAACCTTATGGCCGCCGCACCTGAAGCCAAGTTCACCGAAGAAAAAGTGTTATGGGTGAAACACCACACGCCCAAACTGATGACATTCGCCATCACGCGCCCCGAAGCCTACCGCTTTTCCGCCGGCCAATTCTCACGCTTGGGTTTCCGCGACGGAGAAGGTTATATCTGGCGTGCCTATTCAGTGGTATCCGCCGAGTATGCCGATACTTTGGAATATTTCGCCGTGTTGATTGAAGACGGTCCGATGTCGGCCAAACTGGCAAAAATGCAGGCAGGCGATGAAATCCTGCTGGACAAAACCGCCACCGGCTTCCTGCTGCCCGAGCGCTTCCCAGACGGCAAAGATTTGGTCATGCTTTCTACCGGCTCCGGCATTGCGCCGTTTCTATCCATCATCGAGCAGCCGGAAATCTGGCAGCGCTTCGAGCGTTTGGTGCTGGTGCATTCCGTATCGTATGCCGACGAATTGATTTTCAACCAACGCTTGGCCGATTTAAAAGACCATCCGCTGATTGAAGAGCATTTCCACAAATTGGTGTTCGTGCCGGTCACCACACGCGAAACCACTGAAAACACCTTATCCAACCAACGCATTCCGGCTTTGCTGCTGGAAGGCGGTTTGGAAAAACACATTGGTTTTACGTTCAACAAAGCCGATACGCGCTTTATGGTGTGCGGCAATCCGGCTATGGTGAGAGACACCTTCCAAGCCTTGATGGACTTGGGCTACGCCATGCACCGCAACCGCGAACCCGGCCAAATAATGATGGAAAACGGCTTTTGATTAGGCTGTAATCTGTTTCAGACGGCCTGTTAAATGAAAAGGCCGTCTGAAAAAACACCACACAAAGAACATATTATGTCTGTTAACCACTACGAAAATTTCCCTGTCGGCTCCATCATTTTGCCGCGCCGTTTGCGCAAACCCATTCACACCGTTTATGCCTTTGCCCGCACTGCTGATGATATTGCTGATGAGGGCGATGTCAGCGACGAAAGCCGTTTGCACGATTTGACCGAATTGGAACACGAATTAGACCGCATCCAAAAGGGCGAAACGCCACAAACCGCGCTCATGCAGCGGCTTAATCATGAAGCGATTGCACCTTTCAACATGCCGCTTGAGCCGTTTTACGATTTGCTTTCCGCGTTTAAACAAGACGTAGTCAAAAAACGCTATCAAACCTTTGGCGAATTGGTCGATTACTGCCGCCGCTCTGCCAATCCTGTTGGCCGCATCCTGCTGCATCTTTACGGAGAACACGACCCTGTGAGCATCGCCCGCAGCGACGGCATCTGCACCGCTTTGCAACTGATTAATTTTTGGCAGGATGTCGCCATCGATTGGCAAAAAGGGCGCGTGTATATTCCGCAAGATGATTTGGCGCGCTTCAAAGTCACTGAGCAGCAAATCGCCGAGGGCAAAGCCGATTTCGCTTTCCAACGCTTGATGGCACACGAATGCGAACGCGCCTTCAGCATGCTCAAAGGCGGCTCGCCCTTGGGTAAAACGCTCAAAGGCCGAATCGGTTTTGAATTGCGCATGATTATTATCGGCGGCCAGTTGATTTTGCAAAAGCTTGATGGCATTAAATACGATGTGTTTAACCAGCGGCCGGTGTTGGATAAAAAAGACTGGATGATTATCGTCAAACGCGCGTTTCAGAAGAAATAACTTTTGAATAAAACAGACCGTCTGAAAGCAGTAATTTTATTGATTATTGCTTTTCAGACGGCCTGTTTTTTGACTATCATAAGTCTTATTTCCCAGCTTTCAAAGCCTGCCATTGTTGCACCATAAACTTCAACGCATTCGGCTCAATCGGCACCATAATAAAGCTGTTCTTCAAATCTTCATCACTCGGGAAAATCGTGTTGTCGTCACGATAATCGGCGTCCATTAAGGCTCTGGCCGGCATACTCGACGGTGCATAGGTGACAAAATTGCCGTTTTGCGCCGCGATTTCCGGCTCTAAGAAATGATTGATGTATTGATGGGCATTGGCCACATTTTTGGCATCTTTCGGAATGGCAAACGAATCCACCCAGATCCCCACGCCTTCTTTCGGCATCATCACACGGATTTTTTCTTTGCCACCGGCTTCTTCAGCACGGCGTTTGGCAATGTTCAAATCGCCGCCAAAACCAATGGCCACGCAAGTATCGCCGCGCGCTAAATCATCGATGAAACCGGATGACGTGAAGCGCTTAACGTTACGTCGGTTTTGCTTAAGTAAATCCGTGGCCGCCTAAATGTCTTCAGTTTGGCTGCTGTTTGGATTTTTACCCAGATAATTCAACACCATCGGATACATTTCTGCCGCGCTGTCGAGATAGCTGATGCCACATTGTCTCAACTTAGCGGTGTATTTCGGGTTGAACACCAAATCCCATTCGTTTTGCGGCATGGGCATATCGCCCAAGGCTTTTTTTACGCGTTCGGTATTGATGGCAAAGGTGTTGGTGCCCCAAAAAAACGGCACGGCGTATTCATTACCGGGGTCAACGTTTTCCATCAAAGCCATTAATTGCGGATTAAGATTTTTATAATTAGGAATCAGCGCCTTGTCGATTTTTTGATACGCACCGGCCTGAATTTGACGGCCGATAAACGCATTAGACGGGCCGACCAAATCATAGCCGGATTTGCCGGTTAACACTTTGCTTTCCAAGGTTTCGTCGCTGTCGTAAACATCATAGCTGACTTTGATGTTATTTTTGCGTTCAAATTCAGCCACGGTTTTCGGATCGACATAGTCCGACCAATTATAGATTTTCAATGTGCCGCCGTTATTGGCAGTAGGTTGGCCGGCGCTTTGTTTCGTTTCGGGATTGCCGCTACAGGCGGCGAGAGTCAACACGGCCAAGCCGATTAAAGACAAATGTTTGCGCATCGTGTGTTCCTTAATGTCGTTCTCGGGTGTAAAAGTCAGCGATTATAAGCGATAAAATCTTGATTTGGCGAAAAATTATCGATGTTAACATTCATTTTTGAAACACTTCGCCGCAGATGCGCGCATTTGTAGCCGATAATCAGGCCGATAGATAGCTTGAAACAAGGATTTGCGGTAAGATAAGCAGAATCTGAAAATTAAATTCAGACGGCCTTTGAAAAGCTTCAACAGGCCGTCTGAAACTGTTTAAACCTGTTACAGAAAATACCATGAAAACTTCTGAATTACGCCAAAAATTCCTACAATATTTCGAACAACACCAACACCAAATCGTGCGCTCGTCTTCACTCGTGCCGCATGACGACCCGACCCTGCTGTTTACCAACGCGGGCATGAACCAATTTAAAGATGTCTTCTTGGGCTTCGACAAACGCCCATACAACCGTGCCACCACCGCGCAAAAATGCGTGCGCGCCGGCGGCAAACACAACGACTTGGAAAATGTTGGCTACACCGCGCGTCACCACACCTTTTTTGAAATGATGGGCAATTTCTCGTTTGGCGACTATTTCAAACGCGAAGCGATTCATTTTGCTTGGGGCTTTTTGACCGGCAAAGAATGGCTCAATCTGCCGAAAGAAAAATTATTGGCCACCGTGTATGCGGAAGATGATGAAGCCTACAATATCTGGCTGAATGAAATCGGCCTGCCTGCCGAGCGCATTGTGCGCATTGGCGACAACAAAGGCGCGCGTTACGCGTCTGATAACTTCTGGCAAATGGGCGACACCGGCCCTTGCGGCCCTTGCTCGGAAATTTTCTACGACCATGGCGAAGACATCTGGGGCGGCATTCCGGGCAGCCCTGAAGAAGACGGCGACCGCTGGATTGAAATCTGGAACAACGTTTTCATGCAGTTCAACCGCGACGAACAAGGCAACATGAATCCGCTGCCAAAACCAAGCGTCGACACAGGCATGGGCTTGGAGCGCATGGCCGCCGTGATGCAAGGGGTACACAGCAACTACGAAATTGATTTGTTCCAAGACTTGCTCAAAGCCGTTGCCCGCGAAACCTGCGCACCGTTCAGCATGGACGAACCAAGCCTGAAAGTGATTGCCGACCATATCCGCTCTTGCTCATTCCTGATTGCCGACGGCGTATTGCCGAGCAATGAAGGCCGCGGTTATGTGTTGCGTCGCATTATCCGCCGCGCGGTGCGCCACGGTTATAAATTGGGTCAAAAACAACCGTTTTTCCACAAATTAGTGGCTGATTTAGCAAAAGCAATGGGCGAGGCTTATCCTGAATTGGTGGAAAAACAAGCGCAAATCGTAGAAGCCTTGAAAAACGAAGAAACCCGCTTTGCACAAACTTTAGAAACCGGCATGGCCTTGCTGGAAAATGCATTGGCCGATGGCACCAAAACCTTAAGCGGCGAAGTTATCTTCAAACTCTACGATACCTACGGTTTCCCATACGACTTAACCGCAGATATTTGTCGTGAACGTGGCATCGAATTGGACGAAGAAGGCTTTAACCGCGAGATGGAAGCCCAACGTGCCCGCGCCCGTGCCGCACAAAGCTTCAAAGCCAACACCCAATTGGCTTACGAAGGTCAAGATACCGAGTTCCAAGGCTACACCGAACTCCGCACTCAAGCCACTGTATTGGCTTTGTACAAAGACAGCGAAGCCGTGAACGAATTGGCTGAAGGCGAGAGCGGCGTGGTTGTGATTGATTTCACTCCGTTTTACGCCGAATCAGGCGGTCAAGTGGGCGATGTCGGTTTTATCTTTGCCGGAGAAAATCGCTTTGAAGTACGCGATACGCAAAAAATCAAAGCCGCGGTATTCGGTCAATTCGGCGTGGTAACGTCAGGCCGTCTGAAAGTAGGCGATGCGGTGACCGCAGAAGTCGATAACGATGTGCGTGATGCCAATATGCGCAATCACAGCGCCACACACTTGATGCACAAAGCCTTACGCGATGTATTGGGCGACCATGTGGAGCAAAAAGGCTCATTGGTTACCGCCGATTCAACCCGTTTCGATATTTCTCATCCGCAAGCCATCAGCGCGGAAGAAATTGCCGAAATCGAACGCCGCGTGAACCAAGCCATTTTGGCCAACGTTGCAGTTGATGCCAATATTATGAGCATGGAAGATGCGCAAAAAACCGGCGCGATGATGCTGTTTGGCGAAAAATACGGTGACGAAGTGCGTGTGTTGCAAATGGGTGATTTCTCTACTGAATTATGCGGCGGCACCCACGTTGCCCGCACCGGCGACATCGGCCTGTTTAAAATCATCAGCGAAGGCGGCATCGCTGCAGGCGTGCGCCGTGTCGAAGCCATCACCGGTCTGAACGCTTTGAAATGGGCGCAAAACCAAGAACGTTTGGTGCGCGACATCATCGGCGAAGTGAAAGCCCAAACCGAGCGCGACGTATTGGCCAAAATCCAAGCCAACGCCGCCCAAACCAAAGCCTTGGAAAAAGACTTAGCCAAAGCCAAAGCCGAATTGGCCGTACACGCAGGTGCCAAGCTGCTGGATAACGCCAAAGACTTAGGCGCAGCCAAACTGGTTGTCGCCCAGATCGAAGCCGATGCCGCTGCTTTGCGTGAAATCGTGACCGATTTAAGCGGCAAATCCGATAAAGCCGTGATTCTGTTGGCCGCAGTTAACGAAGGCAAAGTTTCCTTGTGTGCCGGTGTATCTAAGCCGCTGACCG
The DNA here is from genome assembly GCF_002551535.2 of Neisseria sp. N95_16. Classification (NCBI taxonomy): domain Bacteria; kingdom Pseudomonadati; phylum Pseudomonadota; class Betaproteobacteria; order Neisseriales; family Neisseriaceae; genus Neisseria; species Neisseria sp. N95_16. Next base: position 16,815 of record NZ_PDBT02000032.1, on the reverse strand, counting down.
CAAAAGTCAAAGCCGGTGATTTGGTCAAATTCGTAGCAGAACAAGTCGGCGGCAAAGGCGGCGGCCGTCCTGATTTGGCACAAGCCGGAGGCACCGAAGCAGATAAGCTGCCGCAAGCCTTGGCAAGTGTTGAAGCTTGGGCGAACGAAAAATTGGCTTAATGAGTACAAAGGCCGTCTGAAAAGGGTTTCAGACGGCCCTTTATCCAAAAATCACCGCATAATTATGCCTTAAATATATGGACAAATCAGGCTAACAAGATTATCTTATTCCCTGTGTAGCCGCGTGCCGGTGATATCAATATTTTCTCAAAGAGGGTTTTAGAGTATGGGTTATCGTGTTGAATATGATTTATTGGGCGAACGTGAGATTCCGAGTGATGTGTATTGGGGCATCCACACCTTACGCGCTTTGGAAAACTTCCAGATTTCTTCGCAAAAAGTTGCGGATATGCCGCATTTTGTACGCAGCTTGGTACAGGTGAAAAAAGCGGCGGCGCAGGCCAATGGTAAATTAGGTGCGTTGTCGACGGAAGTGGCAGGTGCGATTGATAAGGCTTGCGATGAAATTTTGGTCAACGGCCGCTGCATGGATCAGTTTCCGACCGATGTGTTTCAGGGCGGGGCGGGTACTTCAGTCAACATGAATACCTGTGAAGTGATTGCCAACTTGGCTTTGGAGCAATTGGGTCAAGAGAAGGGTAATTATGAAGTCGTGAACCCGATTGATGATGTGAATGCCAGCCAATCAACCAACGATGTTTACCCGACTGCCTTCCGCTTGGCAGTGTATTACAGCGTGGGCGATTTCTTGAAAAATCTGATTGTGTTGAAAGATTCGTTTGCACAAAAAGCGGATGAATTCAAAGACGTATTGAAATTGGCGCGCACACAATTGCAAGATGCAGTGCCGATGACTTTGGGTCAGGAATTTAAATCGTTCCAAGTATTGTTGGACGAAGAAATCATCAATTTAGAGCGCACGCGCCAATTGTTGTTGGAAGTGAACTTGGGCGCAACCGCCATCGGTACCGGGGTGAACACGCCGGAAGGTTATGCCGATTTGGCAGTAAAAAAATTGGCAGCCATCAGCGGCTTGGATGTCAAGCTGACCGAAAACCTGATTGAAGCGACTTCCGACTGCGGCGCGTATGTGATGGTGCACAGCGCGGTGAAACGCACGGCGGTGAAAGTATCGAAAATCTGTAACGATTTGCGCTTGCTGTCATCTGGCCCGCGTGCCGGCTTTGGCGAAATCAATTTGCCTGAAATGCAAGCAGGCTCTTCGATTACACCGGCAAAAGTAAATCCGGTGATTCCGGAAATGGTGAGCCAAGTTTGCTTCAAAGTATTGGGCAACGACACCACGATTACCTTCGCTTCCGAAGCAGGGCAGTTGCAATTAAACGTGATGGAGCCGGTGATTGCGCAATGTATGCTGGAATCGATTTCACTGCTGAACAACGCTTGCGCGGGCTTGGCGGAAAAATGCGTGAAAGGCATTACGGCCAACCGTGAAGTATGCGAAAGCTATGTGTTCAATTCCATCGGTTTGATTACCTTCTTGAATCCGTACATCGGCCATGAAAACGGCGATTACATCGGCAAAATCTGTATGGCTACCGGCCAAAGCGTGCGCGATGTGATTTTGGATTTGGGCTTGATGGAAGCCGCAGATTTGGATCGTATTCTGTCGCGTGAAAACATGTTGAATGCGCAATTGAATAAATAATACGCTAAAAGAGAAAAGGCCGTCTGAAAGCAGACGGCCTTTTTTTGTATTTCACTATTGACGATAATTTTTCAAGAAACGTTCCAATTTCGCCATTGCTTCTTCAATTTGATGCACATAAGGCAAGGTGACGATGCGGAAGTGGTCGGGCTTAATCCAGTTGAAGCCGGAACCTTGCACGAACAATACTTTTTCCTGCACCAGCAAATCGTAAACGAATTTCATGTCGTCATGGATATTGTACATTTCCGTGTCAATTTTCGGGAACATATACATCGCACCCATCGGCTTCACGCAGGTGATGCCGGGGATTTGGTTCACCAGTTCGTAAGCTTTGTTGCGTTGCTCTAGCAAGCGGCCACCCGGTAAGATAAATTCGTTGATGCTTTGATAGCCGCCTAAGGCCGTCTGAATCGCGTGTTGCATAGGTGTAGTGGCACACAAGCGCATAGAGGCGAGCATTTCCAAGCCTTCGATATAACCTTGCGCGTGTTGTTTCGGACCATTGAGTACCATCCAGCCTTGACGGAAACCGGCCACACGGTAGGCTTTTGACAAGCCGTTAAAGGTAACGGTCAGCAAATCAGGGGCGAGGGCAGCGATATGGTGATGCACGGCACCATCATACAAAATCTTGTCGTAGATTTCATCGGCAAAAATAATCAGGCCGTGTTTGCGTGCCAATTCGGCGATTTCCAGCAGTATTTCTTTGCTGTACACCGCGCCGGTCGGGTTATTCGGATTAATCACCACAATCGCTTTGGTTTTCGGCGAGATTTTGGCTTCCATATCAGCCAAATCCGGAAACCAGTCTTTTTCTTCGTCGCACAAATAATGGCGCACATTACCACCTGCCAGCGTGGCAGCGGCCGTCCACAAAGGATAATCCGGCGCCGGAATCAGGATTTCATCGCCGTCGTTCAACAATGCCTGCATAGACATGGTGATCAGCTCGGATACGCCGTTGCCAATAAACACATCATTCACGGTAATGTCGCGCAAACCTTTAGTTTGGTAGTAATGCACGATGGCCTTACGCGCGGAATACAAACCCTTAGAATCGCAATAGCCTTGTGAGGTCGGCAGATTGCGGATAACGTCAACCAAAATTTCATCCGGCGCTTCAAAGCCGAAAGGCGCAGGGTTGCCGATATTCAGCTTCAAAATTTTATGGCCTTCTTCTTCCAGGCGCAGGGCTTCTTTGTGTACCGGGCCGCGGATGTCGTAGCAGACATGATCGAGTTTTGCAGATTTGGGAAAGCGATCCATGATGTGTGTTCCGTCAAATTGAAGATTGTTTACAATGTAGTAAATGTACCCTTTTTGTAATCAGAATAAAAGGGGATAAGCGACAATATTTGCGATTTTAGCAAATTTATCGGTAAAAACAGGCGAAAATGGCTAATTAGGCCGTCTGAAGCCGAGATACAAAAGCAAAAAGACCGCATAAAGCGGTCTTTTTAAAATTTGGTGCCCAGGGTCGGACTCGAACCGACACACCTTGCGGCGGGGGATTTTGAGTCCCCTGCGTCTACCAATTTCGCCACCTGGGCGGTGAAGAAGTCGTTATTATAGTGACTGCAAAAAATTTGTAAAGTAGTTTGCTCGACTTAATTTAAAAACGATTGATATATAATGATAATTTATTCATACGCTGCTAACTTATTTTCAGAAGGCCTGAATGGTTTTTTACATTTTATTAAAATTTCCTAATATCAAAGCAATTACAATAGCCAAACTTTCCCCACACCTTGATAAAGGAAAAAACATGACCCGTTATTTATCTGCTTTGATGTTGGCCGCGCCGATGGCAATTGTGGCTCCTTATGCTGCCGCTGCGACGCATCCTGCGCAAACGCAAATGCAGCAAAATATGGATACTGTGTTGAAGATTGCCAAAAGTTCGGCAAGTGAAGCGCAAAAAGTGAAGCAAATCGAAAGCTATGCCAACCGCTATCTGGATTATGAGCGCATTTCTGCTTTGGCTGTGGGCGCACCGTGGCGCAATTTTACCCCTAAGCAAAAAACTGAATTCATCAGCGCATTCAAAGACATGATTATCAACATGTATTCGCACTCTGCTTTAATGGGTGCGGCGGATGCTAAAGTGAAATTGTTGCCGAAAATGACTTCCAATGGCAACCGACACGATGTTTTCTCTGAAATCCAAACCAAAAGCGGTACCAAATACGAAGTGGCTTACCAGCTTTATCAAGTCGGCTCGGTATATAAAATCTACAATATCCGCGTAGATGGTGCCAGCTTGGTAACAATTTACCGAAATCAATTCAATGAGTTAATCCAACAAAAAGGCATTGACGGTGCGATTGCGACCGTGAAAGCCAAGGGCTTGAAAAAGCAGTAATGGATGGACAAAAAGGCCGTCTGAAAACGTTTGTTTTCAGACGGCCTTTTATATTTTTCGCCTTAATGGTGCTGCGCTCTAAAAGCTTCCTGAATCGGCTTGATTTTCTCCAAACGCGCTTCGTCTATGCGTTGGGCAATTAAATGTTGCTGCTGGTTTTGAGTGCACTGGGCGGCAATGTTACCGGCATCGATTTCATTGGCCGCTTGTAATAAATTCAACCAATATTCACGCTGCGGATATTCGGCATCTTCAAAATTCAGACGGCCTCGTTGGTCGGCCACGCATACATTCAAGGCCGTCTGAAATCGTTCAGGCCGTCTGAAGGCATCGGTTTTCTTTAAGGTATTCAATACAGTAGCCGGTTTGAGCTGCGCCACTTGATGAAAAATAATGTGCCAGCGACAAACCAACTCGGCCAATTCGGCACACGCACGCGGCGCACGCAAACGCTCGTTCACTTCTCGCACCAAACGCACACCGGCCAAGTCATGGCCGTGATGCTTGGGCAGAATGTCAGACGGCGTTTTGGCTTTGCCCAAATCGTGCAGTAGTGCGGCATAGCGTTCCGGCAAACTTAAGCCCATTTCAGCAGCTTTTTGCAACACCATTAGCGTGTGGATGCCGCTGTCGATTTCGGGATGGAAATCCGCCCGCTGCGGCACACCGAACAAAGCTTCTACTTCGGGCAGTAACACCGCCAGCGTACCGCATTCGCGCAAAACTTCAATCATTTTCGCCGGATTTTGCTCCATCAAGCCTTTGGCCAATTCCTGCCAAACCCGTTCCGCCACCAGCGCATCGACTTCGCCATCGACCACCATTTGCCGCATCAGCTGCATGGTTTCATCAGCCACTACAAAGCCATATCGCGCGGCAAAACGGGCAATGCGCAGAATCCTGACCGGATCTTCGGTAAAAGCAGGGGAAACATGGCGCAAAATGCCGTCTGAAAGATCTTGCTGCCCGCCGAACGGGTCGATAATCAGGCCGTCTGAATCTTGCGCCATGGCATTGATGGTTAAATCGCGGCGCATCAAATCTTGCTCCAACGTCACATCTTTATCGGCATGAAAGGCGAAACCGGCATAACCTTTGGCCGTTTTGCGCTCGGTGCGGGCGAGGGCGTATTCTTCGTGGCTGTCGGGATGCAGGAACACCGGAAAATCCTTACCCACCGGCTGAAAACCTTGCGCCAGCATGGTAAACGCATCGGCACCGACCACCACCCAGTCGCGGTCTTTGACTTCTAAGCCCAATAAATGATCGCGGACAGCACCGCCGACTAAATAAATCTGCATAGCAAACTTTCAGTGAAGTAAATGGTTTTCAGACGGCCTGAGACCTTTGTTTTATTTCGTAGCGTCGTTACCCAACGCTTCAAACGCCGCTTTCATAGTCGGATTTTTGCGCGTGAGTTTCTTCACGCTTAATTCTTCCGCCTTATTATTCGCTAAGCGCAAGTTGTTTTCCGAAGAGAGCAGCGCTTCTTTGGTTTTTTGCAAATGAGTGATGGTTTTGTCGATTTCTTCGATGGCCGTCTGAAACTTGCGGCTGGCTAATTCATAATTGCGGGCAAATGCGGTTTTAAAGGTGTTCAAATCTTCTTCAAAATTCGTGATGTCGATATTTTGCGCGCGCATTTGGGCGACTTCCTGCTTGTATTTCAAGGTATTCAGCGCAGCATTACGCAACAATGAAATCAGCGGAATGAAAAATTGCGGCCGCACGACATACATTTTCGGATAAGCGTACGACACATCGACAATGCCGCCGTTGTAAAGCTCGTTATCGGCTTCCAAAAGTGACACCAACACGGCATATTCGCATTTTTTCTCGCGGCGGTCTTTATCCAACTCTTTGAAAAAATGCTCGTTTTTCTTTTTGGTGGCGGTGGTTTCGTTTTCGTTTTTCATCTCAAACATAATCGAGATGATTTCATTGCCGTCTGAATCACATTCGCGGTAGATATAGTCGCCTTTGCTGCCGCCGGTCGCGTCGTTATCCTTGCCGAACACGGCTTGCGGAAAAGCGGTGGTGCGGATGCGGTTGAACTCGGTTTCGCAATGCTGCTCAAGACTTTCGCCGACCATTTTGGTGGATTGGCGCGCTTTGAAATCTTTATAAAACGCAATCGCTTCATCTTTTTGCTTCAATTCGGCTTGATATTGCTCACGCAAGGCTTGTTTTTCCAATTCGCGCTCTTTGGCCTGTAATAAAAACCGCGCATTGAGTTCGCCCAACTCACGCTCTTTCACCGCGACGGCACGGTGGATTTCCAATTCTTTTTCAATGTTTTTCGATTCTTCCAACGATTTGGCCTGCAAACGCAGCGCGGCAATTTGCTGATCGCGCTCGGCCAATTGCGCTTTCAGACGGCCTTCCGCTTCGGCAACGGCCAATTGGCTGTCTTTTTCATGGCTTTTTAAATGCGCCGCCAATTCGGCCAATTCGCGTTCTTTGGCGGCAAGTTTTTGCTGATAAGCCGTTTCCAGCGTGTTTTCCGCCAGCTTGATTTCGGTGTCGAACTGGCGGCGGCTTTGTGCTAAACGCTCGTTTAATTCCTGCTGAAATTCCAGCGTGCGCACTTGGTTGGCAATGTCGGCATAACCGGCTTCATCTACGGTAAAAGCGGTGTGGCAATGTGGGCATTTGATTTCGGGCATGATGTTCTCGCGTGATGTGTTTGTGCGTTATTTTAGCAGAAAGGCCGTCTGAAAACTAGGTTTCAGACGGCCTTTCAGATGGTTTCAGCACATTGCGTTAATCGCATTTCACCGCGCCGACATCATAGTGAATATTGTGAAATTCATTCAGGCTGCTGCGGTGGCCGATGCTGATGATGATGCTTTCGGGCATTTTTTCGCGAATGGCGCGATAGAGCTGCGATTCGGTTGGCTCATCAAGGGCGGACGTGGCTTCATCGAGCAAAACCACTTTGGCGCGGTCGCGCGCGTATTCAAGATATTCAAAATACCAATGGCCGATTGTTTGACGCACCAAGCGGCGACACCAATTTGCTACCTTCGTGGAACTGGCAAAACACCCGCGGCCAAACCAATATGCTGACCTTTGAATATGACACCGACTACGATTTTCAAATCAGCGGCGGTATCGGCTACAACGATGCGCGCTATTACGGCACGCTGATTTCGCCAACAATAAGCACCACCGACAGCACTCAATACAACACCAACACCGCGCGTCTGACCGATCAGCGTTTTCAAACCACCAGCATGAATCTCACCGCTCGCGGCCAATTTGAAACCGGTGCGGTTGATCACACGTGGAGCGCAGCCTTAGACCGCATCGACCGCCGCCGCCAAACCTATCGCGGCAGCAAAGCAGGCAGCAGCAAAGCCACAATTGACGGCACCGGCTATATTGCCTCGCAACTGGCTTCGTTTACTGCCGACTATCCGACTACCATGGAAAGTACACCGAATCTGGATACCCGCATTGAAGTTAACAGCTTGGCCTTATCCGATACCATGGGTTTTGCCGATAACCGCTACCGCTTGACTTTAGGCGGTCGCTTGCAGCAAGTCGAACAAAAGAATAATCGTGATCAAACCAAAGCTGATGCCAGCCGCTTCAGCCCAATGTTGATGGCCGCGTGGGTGCCGCAACCGGATTTGGTCGTTTACGGCAACTACATGGAAGATTTGGAGCCGGCCAGCTTGAGCGTGGACGACACCACCGGCGATACCACCATGGCCAAACCGCGCGTCAGCCGTCAGTTTGAAATCGGCGTGCGTAAAAACTGGGGCGATTTTGTCACTACTTTAAATGCCTTCCAAATCCGCCGTCCGGGCTATTGGCGCGGCAACACCACCAGCGGAACCGATTTTGCCGCCAGTGGCGCAGCTGCGGGCGATGAGCAGGGCATTGAGCGCAATCGCAGTATCGAATTTAATGTTTACGCCAGCCTGCTCAACCAAACCTTACGCCCGAGCTTCGGTTTGATGTATTTGAAATCGCAAGTGAAAGATTATCCGAATTACAAAGACAATCTGGTCAGCGGCGTACAAGTTGTCAATCCGAGCGTGATTGCCAAAGCGGGCGTGGAATGGGATACGCCTTATGTGAAGGGCTTGACGTTGTCGGGCCATGTGCAGTATTTCGGCAAATCTTATCAAGACACGCAAAAACTATACGCTTTCCCGTCTTACACCTTGGTGGACATCGGCGCACGCTATCAAACCAAGCTGGGTAAAAACGATTTAACCGTGAGTACGGCAGTCGAGAACTTGTTCAACAAAGCTTATTGGCAAGTACAGCGCGGCCAGTATGACCGTAGCTTTGCCGTATTGGGCATGCCACGAACTTATTGGCTGAAAGCGGAATATTCGTTCTGATTTTGACAATGAAGAAAGGCCGTCTGAAAAAAGTTTCAGACGGCCTTTATGTTTGATTTTTATGAATAATTTCTTATGTACAAATAAATTGTACAAATAAATTGCGCTTTAATTCAATATAATATAAAGAATCATCAATTAAACCGCCTAAAACTTTCAGACGGCCTATCGATATCGAGTTTATTCAGCACCTTTCAAGCCAAAATGCAGGTAAGTGCGCTCGGTAGCGACACGACCACGCGGTGTGCGCTGTAAAAAGCCTTGTTGAATCAAATAAGGCTCAATCACATCTTCAATCGTATCGGTGGATTCGCCAATCGCCGCCGCGACGTTCTCCAAACCCACAGGGCCGCCGCTGAATTTGTGCAAAATGGCTTCGAGAAATTTTCTGTCCATCACGTCTAAGCCTTTGGCATCAACATCTAGCATGCTCAAAGCGGCATCGGCAATATCGGCATCAATTACACCATTATTTTTCACTTCGGCATAATCGCGCACACGGCGCAGCAGGCGGTTGGCAATACGCGGCGTACCACGGCTGCGTTTGGCCACTTCCATCGCACCTTCATCGCCCATGTTCAACGACAACAATTGCGCCGAACGGCTGACAATAGTCGCTAAATCATTGTTTTCATAGAATTCTAAGCGAGAAACAATACCGAAACGGTCACGCAGCGGATTGGTCAGCATACCTGCGCGCGTGGTGGCGCCAATCAACGTAAACGGTGGCAAGTCGATTTTTACCGAACGCGCCGCAGGGCCTTCGCCAATCATGATATCAAGCTGATAATCCTCAAGGGCAGGGTAGAGAATTTCTTCGACAACCGGACTCAAACGATGAATTTCATCAATAAAAAGAACATCATGCGGCTCAAGATTGGTTAACAGGGCTGCCAAGTCACCGGCGCGTTCCAATACCGGACCGCTGGTTTGGCGCAAGTTGACACCCAATTCTTTAGTAATAATATGCGCCAAGGTGGTCTTGCCCAAACCCGGCGGGCCAAACAATAAGGTATGATCAAGCGCTTCGCCGCGTTTTTTCGCTGCTTCAATAAAAATCGCTAATTGTTCCTTAGCCTTGGCTTGGCCGATGTAATCCGCCAGTGTTTTCGGGCGTAAGGCGCGTTCTAAAAGCTCTTCTTGGGCAGAAATCGATTGTGCCGCAATAATGCGCTGCGGCTGCTGGGCGGTAAGATTATCGGTTTGCAACATAATTCATCATTTCAATCATCGGCAAAAGCCGGAAATATTTTCAGACGGCCTCAAAGTTAATATAGCGCTTAGCCGCGCAATTCACGCCAAGCCAAGTAATCACGCAGCGGCGGCATGGGCGGATTAATACAATGCGGACACACGCCGGTGATGTCTTCATCGTCGCTGTCGATATGGTATTCATTCGGATCAAAACGCTGTTGCTGCAAAACCGCCTGAGCCAATGCCTGTGCCTGAATCACATCAAAATCAAAGCGCTGTAAAATTTCTTGAAGCAAACCGGTTTCAGTGGCGCTGAAATCGCCGCTGTCGACAATAATCATGCGCTGATAATCTTCGTTGATAATTTTCTCGCGCAGTAAATCGGTATTGAACATAAAGTCATTGGAAACATGAGATAATAGGCTGGATTATACAGCATAAGTGTATTCTTCGAGATGATTATATAAATTCGTATAATGTAGGTATTATGTTTACTGGTTTTGGCAACAGATACTGAAGCGACCCGTTCCGGCGCAGATTTTTTAATGTCAGTCTTGCTTCGCTTTATCGGTGTTTTGCGATTTAAAAACAGGCAAATCCCAAAAGATAGGGGTATTCATAAAGATTCGGAAAAAGCACCCGAATCTTTACAAACCTTCCCCTATCTTTTGGGATTTGCCTGTTTTTTTGCCAATCGCACCCCGACCAAGCGACGCAAGACTGACATTAAAAAAAACGCCTACACTAAATGTTTAGCCCCTCCCAGCTCCACAATCCTGAGTAGGGCGGAAAGACCAACAAAATATGAAAGGATTTTAATATGACTTAGATTTAACGATTGACAAGCCGAGCGGTGGGGATAGCAAAAATCCCCATACGGCAATATGGGGATTTTGCTTTTCCTGCCAAATTTTAAATTTTGACAGGGAGCTATCAAATGCAAATCCTTATTGTATGCGGTAATTTGCAATTGACTTTAGTCATTGAGACACGCGTTATCTTAGCGTTAATCATGCTGTTTAGTCAATAACCCACGATAATAAGGCCGTCTGAAGTTTCAGACGGCCTTTAGGCTTAATTAGCACCGACAACCGCGCCCGATTGCATGTCAGGCCGAGCGTCATTATAGCCATCATACATCAAGTTTTGCTGAGATTGACCGCCCATAACCAATACTTGAGATTGTGGCACGTCATAGACTACTGGCTTTGTATCGACACGGGGCTTATCCTTATACGGATTAAACGGCAAGCCGTTGGTTGCATAGTCAACGCAAGTCTTTTTATCAATCTCTTTGATAGGCGTGCCTTGAGACGAGTAGCAGGAGCAGCCCGATTTACCGCCAGCAACACAGGCAACGGGATATTCAAACTGTTGCACACGTCTAACATCGTTATAAATCGGCTTAGACTCAACCAGGCCTGGTATAGTCGGTTCAAACATTTCAGGCTTCAAATCACGCTTTTTGTCAGCCAAAATCTTTTCGCCAGCCTGAGCAGAAACAGAATTTGCACCATTACTAACACCGGATTCAACAACATCAGATACAGACGAATTTGAAGCAGCAACAGAATCAGACTGACCGCCAGTAGAAAACTTGGAAAGATTTTTGTAACCCATAAATGAAAATGCAAAAAATGCCAATAGGCAAAGGGGAAGCAACCAGAGAACCCGCGTTTTAGGAGTTTTTATCTTAGTATGCACCTCAGCGGATTTATAAAGTTTAAACGCGTTTTTATCTAACTTATAAATTTCTGGACGGCCATTTTTAAGCTCAGATAGGGGATTATTAGCGCAATAATCCCAATAATAACGCATACGCACACCCAAGGGATTCTTGTGAATGTGATAATGCGCACCGACCAAATCCCTAACTTGCTTATCAATCCTCGACGGCATCTGAGTAATCAAAATCAAATCAACGCCAAAATGACGATGCACATGCAGCCAGTCAACCAAATCAGGTGTTTTAGAACCCGAAGAACGGGGCGGGAAAACAGTCTGACACTCATCAATGATGATAATAGAGCCTTTATACCTTTCATCTTTAAGCCAAACATGCATGTCATTAATTGTATGGCCGTCAGGTATAGACTCAACGGGAATGGTTAAGTCTTTAATGCCATGAGTAAAAACCTTACGACCAGCCCAATCAGATTGCAAACGCTTAGCCAAGTCAGAAACAACCGATAACGTTTTGCCCAAACCGGGCAATCCTGTAATTAATGTAATCATATTTATTTATCCAAAAATCTAAAAACCTTACCCGCTACAAAAATGCCAATCGACAAATTAAGAGCACCATACAAAATATTAAAAAACTCAGGAATCCCGGCCAAACCTGCCAAACCTAAAACAGCATCAGGAATCATATGGTAATAGGCCGATACATTTGACATGAGAGATTCCAAAACGCTACCAAGAGCCTTGTAAGAAACAAAAGAAACTCCAAGAGTAGTAAAAAGTTTAAAAACAACCGAAATAAGTAAAGGCGACAAAGCTCGAAGAAATGCGCCTAAAATAGCAAATATATGCATATCAAGTGGCAACCCTGGAAAGTGCGTAATAAACCATCAAAGAAGAAAATGCCCAGCCCGACATGACGACAAAAATCCTTATAGACTTGGCAAACTCGCAAAACAAATCGTAAGAAAGCTCAAAAGAACCACTAAACTCAGCAAAACTAACATCTACTATCACAGGCTGAGGACAATAGCCCGACTCTGAAAACTCACCGGATTTTGAAAACGAACCATCGAAAGAACTACCTAAAGAACCAAAATCAGATTCGCTAAAATCGCCTATATCGCCTAAATCGCCACCGCCACCTTGGCCATCACCACCGTTGCCACCACTGCCTTGAGCATTACCAGTACCACCGCCTTGAGTGTTGCCAGTACCACCGCCGTTAGCGGGGGCGGGGGCATTGCTGCCCGTGGAATCCCCGCCCGCATTGCCCCCGCCCCCGCTATCAGCAGCCTGACCGCCCTGATTAGGGGCTATCTGTTGCGGTTTTGACGCTGTATTAACACCGCCACGACTACCAACAGAACCGCCCTGGATGTTGCTACCAGTAGAAACACCATTAGAGCCACCAGCAGAAATCTCAGTCGAACCTACGACAGGAGAAGACGGAGTAGGATCATGCTTTACAGTACACAAAACAGAAAATGTACCGCGACCAGACGACTTATAAGACTTGTAACCGTCATTACATTTACCATCGGAAGAAAAAGTAGATTTAATAGGGTTGACATGAGAATCAACGATAAAAGAACCCGAAGAAGAATAAACAGTACACCTATAAGATTCGGAAACATCAGGATAAGATTTTAAATGGCCAACACCACCTTTCTTTGCAGCCCAAGCAGAGCAAGCACCCTGACGAGTCTCCGAGTAAACATCATCAACGTACCAAATAACTTCAATCTTATCTCCAGAGCCACCACCACCAGTAGAGCCAGCAGAGCCACCACCACCAGTAGAGCCAGCAGAACCGCCACCACCAGTAGAGCCAGCAGAACCGCCACCASCAGGTTTCGGAGACGGAGCAGGGGCAGGAGACGGGGCAGGGGTAGGAGACGGTGTTTTATCGCCACCGCCACCACCGTCTAAATTATCTAAATCGACAATATCAATACGACCACCACCACCGCCATTCATAAGCTCATTAAGAGCCTGAGGCTCGTAGTAATCATCGGTCTCATTTTGATAGTACCAACAAGAATTCATCACACACGCCAATTTAGTCATTTCATAAATTCGACCAGATTTTTTATCAATCAAATCGAAAGGTTGCCAAAGTGGCTTAGCGGAATATTTAGAATCAGTTAACGTAACAATACCCGAACCGGAAGAACCAAAATATCGACGAGAATCGGCATGAGCATTAGGCAACAAAAAAGCAGCTATTAAAAAAGCTGCTAATAATCTATCCTTAATCATAACCCCCCCTTACCAAAACAAATAAATAACCGATAAAGCAGCGAAAAAACCAAAAAGAAACGGAAAATCAACCACCATTTACGTTTAATCCCTGTATAAATTTATAGACTGCCTTAAAACAAAACATCAAAGCAAATAAAGAAATGAAATATGCCCCAAAAACAAGACCCGAATAAATTTGTTCGGAATATGAACATTCAGGAAAAGTAAGAAGAATCTCATTTCCATTAAAATACCACTTATCCAAAATTTTAACGGGAGCCAATATAGTACCGTCTTGAGTAAGGACGGGTTGGACATCGGACATAACGTAATCATGCGCAGCTTCCAAAGTCTGAAAACATTGGCTTTTTACTCTATAACCCATATCCAACCCAACCTTAATTAGCGACCGCGACGGATAAAGCCAAAGAGGATACCGAAGCCAAGCATAACGCCTGCAACGGTAATCAGCGACATGCCAACAGAGCCAATAACGGCAGTCAAAGACGAAACGGTTTGAGCAATTTGAGTACCAACTTGAGACCAAGAGTAGCCAGACGAACCGTCATTAGCCAAAGCCAAAGCGGAAGCAGAAGACAGACCGACGGCCAAAACAACTTTTGCACCATAAGTGCGAGCTAAATTCATGAATTTCATGATGTTTTCCTTTAAAAATTAAAAAAGTAAGTACCGTTTTCAGAGGCAAACGGCCAGCCCGAAATCATTGATAAAAACCGAAAATCACAAATTCAAACTGATTCCCAATTTCTTCAATACCAGCTTCAACAGCTTCATCAAAATCTTGAAAAAGACCAGCGTCAGAAATCATTCGGGTATGGCCTATATCGCCAGTTTCAGGCGATAAATAAAGGAAATCGCCAGTATTAACAGATTGCACAACATAGACCAAATTCATAATCAACCTTTCTTAACAGGCTGAAAACCAGTTACTTTCATTTTTTGAGTTTTGCCAGTAGTCACAATTTCAACATTCAACATTGCATCAATCGGAAACTGAGCATTTCGGAATTGTTCAAAATTAGAAGATTGACCGTAGTCATATTCAGTAGTAGAACTACCCAAAGCATTACCCTGAGAGCTATCCAATGGAGTAGCCACAATCAGACGACAATAGTCAAAATTCTTGCCCTCAATCTGACCTGAAAACTTCTTAACGCCAACAATTTGACCGGGGAGAGTGATATTCATGATATTTCCTTAAATTAAATGAGTGACTTCACGGGCAGCCACCAAAGCCCTTAACAAAAGCTGATAGGCAATCTAGCGTATTTGTCATACATGCGTTCTTCATAGGTTGCCCTAACGGATTCTTTCAACTCACGCTCAAGAGACTGAAAATAAGAAACCATATCGAAATCGTCTTTAGGCTCAAATTTAGATTCATTATGAATAAATTGCCCTTTTACGAAATCGCAATCATAGGCTTCAGGCGTCAAACATTTAGGCAAAAGGCAATGTTCGGGCTGGATCTTGTCCCATAATTCTTCTTTAGAAAGCGTAGGGAAAATAAACTTAAGACCATTTGCAGCACGGCCAAACTGTTTTTGCACCCACTCAAGATAACGATCAGCAGAAATTTGAGCCTGTTCCTTATTTGCCTTAACACGAGTAGCCTTATCTGAAAAACGCTCACAAATCGGATAAGCACCACCAAAATATTCACCAGGGCTTTGCAACACTTCAAACGGTATAACGATGTCTTTCGACTTAAATTCAATCTCAAAACGAACCCAAGAGCTTGATTTATCGCCTAATTGTTTACCTTTCTCATAAATCCGAACATATTTTGATGACTCGCGAGAACCAACGGCATAGGTTTTTCCGTTAACCATTTTGGATTCGTCCTCTTCCTCCCAATCTGACCCAATACATTCGCCTTTTGGCTTGATATGGTGACAAGTAAACAGACCTTTATTGCGATCTTCACGAGCTTGATTAGGGTTGTATTCGCCAGCAAAAAAATCCTTAGCAACGTCAACACGGGTAATCTTGGCACGAGGCGCAGATGAAATAAATTCATACAAACGAGATTCCCAACCTGATTTAGCAGCACCGCAACCCGTAGCGGTCAATTCGATAAGCATTGTTTGATTCTGACCTCCAAAATGGACACGGCCATAAAGAATATCGCCCGATTGCATGAGCCAACAACGATCATAAAAACGGCCACCGCTACCCTTGGCTTCTTTGGTAATTCCGAAACCTAAAATTTCTTCACAAAGCATGGACGCAGCACGAACAAAATCTTCGTCGTCTAAAAGGCTCACACGCTTACCGTACTTTTCCCAAAAAGCAGACTCATGGAATGAAAAACTGATTTGGTCGATAAAGGCAGAATCGGAAACACCTCGACGAAGCGGAACACCAAGCAAATTACCCTTACTGTCCAAAACATATGTTTCGTAACACTCAAAAACTTCCTGAACCATGCTTAACCCCTAGGTTTCTGTAACCCCCCTGTTAGATAGGGGGGGGGGCAGAAATTCGGAAAAATCCGAAAAGAAAAAAACGAGAAAAATCAAACAACAAACGGAACGGCGACACCAAAGTCCATATAAATTTCGGCAGAACGCAAAGCCGAATCAAAAGCAGCGAATGAATCAAGAAAATCACAGTCGTAAAAATAAAGAGCGTGAATTAACTCAGAATCATCACGACATGAAACTTTCCATGCCTCATCAAGTCGGGTTACAGAAGCTGAAAACATAACTAAATACCTATTTACCTATTTTTAGGAAACTTACCATAAAAAAAGTGTATAAGTAAATAGGTAAATATTTTTTAGGTAGAAAATTTTAAAATTAGAAAATTCAAAAGGAATCTAAAAATGGCAAGAATCGGAACAACTACATACAATATAAATATAGAAAAAAAAATGAAAATAGAAAGACTTGCAATGGAGGCAAGTCTAAAAATCGGAAGAACTGTTAAATGGACAGAGCTAATGGACATCCTTGTCACCGAATTTGGGAAAGACGCGCAAGCCCATTTAATACACAGAGAAGAAAAGAAATGAAATGGCTAAAGTTGCTATATAAAATAATTGTTATTATTTTACTTTTACTTATATATAACGAAGTAATCACTATCAGAACGGACAAAGCAGAAGCTGAAATTATAGAAGGGGCTTAGGAAGCAAAAATATTAAATTGGGTTATTTCGAAGCATCTTCATTAATATTTTACCTAAATCTTCATGCCGGTGGTTAAACCTAAACTC
>NZ_PDBT02000031.1:0-27356 GCF_002551535.2 Neisseria sp. N95_16 | reverse complement strand
CCGCCGACCGAGAAAGACATTGGACTATGAGACACCGGGTGATCTGTTTTCAGCAGCCCTTGCCAATGGCATTTGAGCGTTGCACTTGAAATGCGAATGTAAGGCCGTCTGAAAATATGAGAAGCGTTTATGTGCGGTATAATGTTCAGATATAACCACAACAGAGAGAGCCAACCATGGAATTTATTAAAACCCGTGCCGCCGTTGCTTGGGTGCCGAATGAACCCTTAAAAATCGAAGAATTAGATTTTACGCATTGTCGCCACCGGCGTGTGCCACACCGATGCTTACACATTGAGCGGACAAGATTCGGAAGGCGTGTTCCCTTGTGTGTTGGGACATGAAGGTGCCGGTATTGTCGAAGCTGTCGGCGAAGGAGTCACTGATTTTGCCGTCGGCGATCATGTGATTCCGCTTTACACCGCCGAATGCGGCAAATGCAAATTCTGTATTTCGGGCAAAACCAACTTGTGTTCGTCTGTCCGCACCACCCAAGGCAAGGGCTTGATGCCCGATGGTACCGTACGCTTTTTCAAAGACGGCCAACCAATTTACCACTATATGGGCACATCAACCTTCTCGGAATACACCGTTGTAGCCGAAGTGTCTTTAGCCAAAATCCAACCTGAAGCCGATTTGAAAGAAGTGTGCTTGCTGGGCTGCGGCGTAACCACCGGCATGGGGGCGGTGATGAATACGGCTAAAGTTAAACGCGGCGACACCGTAGCGATTTTCGGCTTGGGCGGCATTGGTTTGGCTGCGATTATCGGCGCACGCATGAGTGGCACCAGCCGCATCATCGGTATCGACACCAATCCGTCTAAATTTGCTTTAGCGGAAAAGCTTGGCGCAACTGATTTTATCAACCCGAAAGATTTCGATAAACCGATTCAAGAAATAATTATCGAGATGACCGATGGCGGTGTGGATTATTCGTTTGAATGTATCGGCAATGTGGAAGTAATGCGCGCGGCTTTGGAATGCTGCCACAAAGGCTGGGGGGAAAGCATCATTATCGGTGTGGCACCGGCCGGAGCGGAAATTTCCACCCGTCCGTTCCAATTGGTTACCGGCCGCGTATGGCGTGGTTCGGCATTCGGCGGCGTAAAAGGCCGCAGCGAATTGCCGGGCATCATCGACCAATACATGCGCGGCGAATTTGCCTTGAGCGATTTCATTACCCACACCATGCCTTTGGAAGAGATCAACACCGCTTTTGACCTGATGCATGAAGGTAAATCAATTCGCAGCGTGATTCATTATTAATCGTGTAATGTGAAACAAAAGATAGGCCGTCTGAAAGTAATTGTTTTCAGACGGCCTTATTTATGGAAAATTGATTTCAGTGAATTTTAAAAATCTGACGTTTTGATTACTTTCACACCGAAATGATTTGTGCATTTATCAAAAAAAGCTTACTTAAGCGATTAAGTAAGCTTTTTATAGAAACGTATATTTCAACAATACCAAATTATTGATTGACCCATTAACGTTCGCTCAAAGCCTGTTTCATGCGGGTAATTGGTTTAATCAAGTATTGGAATACAGTTTTTTCACCGGTTTTCACGTCAACCGTTGCCACCATACCCGGGATAATCGGCATTTCTTTGCCGTTTTTGTCCGTCAAGCTGTTGCTGTCGGTTTGGACCAAAATACGGTAATACACTTGGTTCGGATCAAGCTTCAAATCATTGGCACGGTTTTGCATAGAGTTACTTACTGTATCCGGGCTGATTAAGGTTACTTTTCCGTCTAAACCGCCGTAAATGGCATAGTCATACGCACTGATTTTTACCACAGCTGGCAAGCCCGGGCTCATAAATGCTACGTCTTGCGGGCGGATATACGCTTCAACCAGCAATTTGTCGTCCAAAGGTACGATTTGCATGATGTCTTGGCCAACGTTCACCACGCCGCCAACGGTATTGATTTGAATGTCTTTCACAATACCGCGCATCGGTGCACGGATTTGCGAGCGCTCTACCGGGTCGGC
Organism: Neisseria sp. N95_16; assembly: GCF_002551535.2. Taxonomy (NCBI): domain Bacteria; kingdom Pseudomonadati; phylum Pseudomonadota; class Betaproteobacteria; order Neisseriales; family Neisseriaceae; genus Neisseria; species Neisseria sp. N95_16. The sequence goes on along the minus strand of NZ_PDBT02000031.1, from coordinate 25,363 downwards.
GCGCATGGCTGTGTTTTCTTTAGCTTGAGCCAGTTCAGATTCAGCCTGCACCAATTCATTATTGGCATCAGCCATATAACGGTTGCGTCGCTCGGCAATTTGCAAAGTCAACTCACTAGATTGACGCTGCATGCGTAACAATTCCACTTCAGAAACCACGCCTTGCGCCACCATCGGTGCGGTGATTTCGATTTCTTTATCCAAGGTTGCTTTGCTCAAACTCAGGCTTTGAATCGCATCAGTTACCGCGCGACGACGGGCATTGTAAGCCGCCTGCTCACGCGCACGCAATTCGTTGCTAATGCCTTTTGGAAAAGTCAGTGTTGTATTGTAGGCTTCTGCTTTCAAACGCGCGACCATGGCCTCCAAGTTGGCCACTTTAGCTTCGCTTTCGCGCAATACAGCCGAGCTGCGTGTATCGTCCAATTTCAGCAGAATCTGGCCTTTTTCAACAATATCACCTTCTTTTACCGAAATTTCGGTAATGATGCCCGGGTCCAAACTTTGAATCACTTGCTCTCGGCTACTTGGAATTACATTGCCGTTACCGCGGGTGACTTCTTCAATCGGGCTGTTATAAGCCCAAATCACGAAGACCACCAAAAACACGAAAAACAGGATAATGACCCAAAATTGCCCGCTGTGTTTTTCTTTTTGCAAGGCTGCATTCAAATCATTGATTAAATGCAAATCCTTATGTTTGACGTTGTTTTCACTACTCATAATGATAAACCTCAATTGGGTGTTTTTATTAAAGGCCGTCTGAAACCTTTTTATTATGTGAATCGGTATTTATGACTGATTGGCCGAAGCTTGCGCGGTGACCTGAACATTAGCAGTTGCCTGACGTGCCGGTGCATTATTACCTTGTTGCGCTGCTTTGTTTTTGTTTTGCTCGTTTTGCATCAAGTTTTGCAACACTAAATCACGCGGGCCATCCATCACCACTTTACCGTTGTCCATCACGATAATGCGGTTAACAATTTGTAATACTTGCGGACGGTGTGTCACCAAAACCATGGTGCGGTCTTTGCCCCATTGTGCAATTGCATTCAAAGCCATGCGCTCAGTGGCTTGGTCGAGACTGGTGGTCGGCTCATCCAATAAAACCACTTTTGGATTACGCAAAGTCATGCGTGCCAAAGCGATAATTTGTTTTTGGCCGCCTGATAAGCCCAAGCCGTCTTCACCCAAAGGCATATCCAAACCGCGCGGGTGGCTGCGGATGATTTTATCCAAGCCGAAACGTTTTAAAGCATTTAACAAATCTTGGTCGGTAGAATAACCGTCGGTTCGCGCCAAATCCATGTTTTCACGCAAAGTACCTAAGAACAAACGCGGCGCTTGGCTCAATAAAACCACTTGGTTACGCAGGAAATTCGGATCCAATTGGCGCATATCTACGCCATCCAAGGTTACGTTGCCTCTCTCAGTATCGTAAAGGCCGCTGGCCAATTTCAGCATGGTGCTCTTACCGCTACCGATACGACCCAAAATACCAACTTTTTCACCCGGTTTGATGGTGACGCGCAAGTCGCTTACGGCGGCATTTGCATCGTCTTGATATTTAAATGATACGTTTTCAAAGGTAATCGCACCTTGGACATTATCCAAAGTAATGTATTTGCGTTCCGGGCTGCGTTCAATCGGACGCTCAACAATTTCATTAATGCCCTGCAATGCTAATTTTGCTTGCTGGAAGCGGGTTGCCAAGCCGGCGATTTGTGCCAACGGTGCCAACGCACGACCCGATAGAATTACCGAAGCAATCAACGCACCCATGGTGATACGATCGGCAGTATTTTCCGCATGAATCAGATACGTGCCCACCAATACCAAAAATACGGTATTCAACTGCTGCATGCCCACGGCAAAATTAACCATGAAATTGCTGGTATCTTTAACCTTAATCGCAGATGCCGATGTTTTGGCGGTGTATTCATCCCAACGTTGTTGCGCCCATGAAGTTGCATTGTTGGTTTTGAGTGTTTCAATGCCTTCGATGGCTTCAACAGCCAAGCCCGAACGTTGCGAACCTTCTTTCATCGATTCATTAATGTGGCGTGATAATGGACGTTGCACCAAAAAGCCGACAATAATCACAATCGGAATGATGGTCAAAGGCACCAAAGCCAATTTACCACCAACAATGCCGATTACCGTGATAAACAACAGCAAGAATGGCAAATCCACTAAAGTCAGCAAGCTGGCGCTGGTCATGAATTCACGCACTGATTCAAATTCGCGCAGGTTATTTGCATACGAACCTGAAGAAGCCGGACGGTCAGCCAAACGCAAGGCCATCACGCGGCGGAATAAGGCTGAGCTGATGATTAAGTCGGCTTTTTTACCGGCAATATCAGTCAAATGGCCACGAATCATTTTGGCGGCAAATTCAAACGTAATCGCCAATACCACACCAATACTCAATACCCATAAGGTTTCATACGCTTGGTTTGGAATCACGCGGTCGTAAACGTTCATCACATATAAAGAGCTGACCAAAGCCAAGAAGTTGATGATGAACGTTGCCAAAATCACTTGGTAATAATAACCACGGAAACGCCAAATCACCTTCCAAAACCATGCTTTAGGCAGATGGTATTCCGGCAATTCAGAGCGGGTATCCGACACCATTTTCGGCTTAATAAACCAGCAATAGCCCAAATACAGCACCGATAATTGCTCATGATCCAGCTCTTGCTCCAAGCCATCCACTTGGCGGATATGGTATTTACGCGCCTTACCTGCACCTTCAATTTGGGTAATCACAGCGGCTTCTTCGTTGTGCAGAATAATCAGCACAGGCGCTGCCAAAGATGGAATGTCTTCCAAATTGCGTTTGGATAAAGTGTTTTCAAAGCCGTGACTGCGCAAGACTTCAGTAAGAGAGTGATAGTTGACATTCAGTTTTTGATCCCGCACCACCTCTGCCGAGAGCGCTGCTTCCGACACAGGAGCCCCTAATAAGCGGGTAACTAATGCAACATGTTCAATAATAGCTTTCATGATGATGGATTCACGTAATGATGATAAGTTTTCTGATGTTATTGCTGCACACCAGCCCAGTTGGCCACTTGCGACTGTGTGACAAGGTATTCCAGAGCGGCGTCACGGAAATCGTTGTGCGCGGTAATGTTTTCCTGCTCGATTCGTGATAATTCGGTGTACGCACCCAACACGTCAGTTAAGGTACGGCGGGCGATTCGGAATTGCAGCTCGTAGGTTTTCACTACATCTTTTTGTGCGGCGATGTGTTGCGAGGTGATTTCGGCACGTTGTTCGCTTTGTCTCATATCGATTTCAGCGGTTTGTGCTTTTTCATTGACATCACGCAGGATTTGTTCGGATTTAGATTTAGCCGCAATTAAGGCATGCGCATTTTTTTGCACATTATGACGGGCTGCAATATCCAACACATTCCAAGCCACGTTTAAATAAAGCTGCTTGCTTTCTTTGGTGGCATTGCCTTCTAAGTTGATGGCTGGTAAGCGTTGAGATTTGGAAACGTCCAACTCGGCTTCCACACTCTCTTGCTCGGCAATTTGCGCTTGATAAGAAGGATTAATATTTTTATCCGGATTGTGATAGGTTTGTACCAAGCTGGTGGAGGTATCGCTGCGGAATGGATCACTCAAATCGGCTTCTGTCATTTTTTTGCCGGTGTAGCGCGACAAACGGCTCAAGGCCAATTCCATGGTGCGACGTTGTTGCGAAATGGTGGTTTCCACTTGCAATTGACGGGCTCTAGCTTCAATCAATTCAGAACGACGACCGGTGTCATACTTCGCAATAACATTCAAATCTTTCAAAAGATTATTATGGCGAACCAAGCTTTGCTGATTCACTAACAGCATTTCTTTAGCGCGCAAAGCAGTCAGGTATAACTTACCCACTTCACTGCCCAATTGCTCTTGAGTTTCGAAATATTTGTGTTTGTAGTATTTTTCTTTGCTTTTATCGCGACGCACAGCCGCTTCGATACCACCCCAAGAATAGAGATTGAGCGTACCGCGCATACCCAAGCCGCCATCCATATCATCGCTTCGGTCTTGGTTTTTTTTCAGCCAATACTTGAACACCGGTCAAGGTCAATATCGGATAGTGACCGGCACGGGTGGCTTTGGTGGTGCTTTTCGCAGACTCTTCCGTGGCTTTCGCTTCCAATACAGTTGGATCGGAAAGCAGGGATGCTTTAAGAATATCTTTAAGATCGTGCGCGGAAACAGTTTGCGCAGACATCATGCAGACAATCGAGAATAAAGAGATTTTTTTCAGAAACCCCGATTGGCGGGCGCTGAATGGCATGAGATGGGAAAATGGGGTTTGCATATGATTCACAACAAGTGTATCCGTATATGTGTTTGTTATGGGCTAAGAAATTCTTGTAATTTAATTGATTGACAGCCTGTTAATGTTCACAGCATATCATCATATTTAACATTTCTCATCATTTCTCAGATAAAAGGTATCGATACACTACCAAAAGTACACGTTTTTTTATACTGTCAGCAAAGTGATTATTTATACAAGGCAAGAATCAACCAATCATCATGTATTCATTGCTGAGACAGTGCAAACCATATAAAACAAGAGGCCGTCTGAAACGACCTCTTGCAATCAGCTTAACTTACTGATGCGCAGCAATAATCTGCAACATTTGCGCCAACACTTTCGGATTACCGGCCACTACATCACCAGTTTCCAACCAGCTTTCGTTGCCTTTCATGTCAGTCACAATGCCGCCCGCTTCTTGCACAATCAATGCACCGGCTGCAATGTCCCAAGGTTTCAGGTTAAATTCAAAGAAACCATCCAAACGACCACAAGCCACCGCGCACAAATCTAACGCAGCCGCACCTTCGCGACGGCCACCGGCAGTTTTCGACAAGAAATCTTTCAAAATAGCCAAGTATTTGTCCATCATGCTTTGATCAACTACCGGAAAACCTGTACCAATCAAGCAACGGTTTAACTCGATGCGGCTGGAAACGCGGATACGGCGGTCATTCAGCAATGCACCCTTACCACGCGAAGCCATATACAAATCATTGCGCTCCGGTGCATACACCAAGGCTTCTTGCAACACACCTTTGTGCAGCAGCGCCATAGAAATCGCATATTGGGGATGACCATGCAGGAAATTGGTGGTGCCGTCTAAAGGATCGATAATCCATTCGTATTCGGCATTGTCTTTACCGTGAGAACCGGTTTCTTCGCAGGTGATTTTGTGATGTGGATAGGCTTCTTTAAGCGCATCCACCAGAATCATTTCTGATTCACGATCAACATTGGAAACAAAATCGTTGAAGGCTTTGCTGTCGATTTTGACAGTATCCAGATTGCCGCTGGCACGGGTCATCATCTGGCCGGCACGACGGGCAGCTTTAAAGGCAGTATTTAAAATCGGGTTCATGGGTTTCTTTCTAAATAAGGTACAATACCGCCTGACGCGCAGCAACCGCACACACACCAAGCGCAACGTTTTCACGTTTCCAATGTTGTTAAAGAACGTTTCAGATTTTCAGACGGCCTGTTTTCATAAAGGCCGTCTGAAAGAAATGGAAGTATGCTGCATTATAACCGATTAGCTTTGAAACCGAAACAAACATGATTGCCAAACCCGCTCTGCCCGACTATTTAAACCACATCCACATCATTCTCACGCGCACCAGCCATCCGGCCAATATCGGCTCAGCCGCGCGCGCCATGAAAACCATGGGTTTGCACAAGCTCACCATTGTCGCGCCCAACCTGATGGCCACGCCGATGACGGAACACCCGCCTGTGTTCGACCCGCAAAATCCGCAAAATTTCCAATTACCGGAAGAAAGCTTCACGCTGGCATCAGGCGCAGCAGATGTATTGGCCAACGCCAAAATCGTCGCCACTTTAGATGAAGCTTTGGCCGACACCACCATCAGTTGCGCACTCACCAGCCGCCGTCGTGAAATCACGGCACCGCTGCAAACTCCGCGCCAATTGGTGCCTGAGTTATTACAAGCGGCAGCCAACGGAGAACAAGTGGCCTTAGTATTTGGCAACGAAACATTCGGCCTGTCGATTGAAGAAGTACAAGCCTGCAACCGCTTGATGACCATCAACGGCAACCCCGATTATTTCTCGCTGAACCTCGCCCAAGCCGTGCAAGTGGTGTGCTATGAAATTTTCAGCCAAACCGATGTACCGATGACACATTTGCAACAGGAAGACCACGCCGCCACACACGAGCAAATCAAAGGCATGGTGTCGCACATGGAATCCTTAATGCACGATGTGGACTTTTTCAAACGCCGCAACAGCGAACGCCTGATGCGCCGCATGCAAAGCCTGTTTGGCCGTGCCAACACGCAAACGGAAGACATCGACATTTTGCGCGGCTTTTTTAACACCTTAAAACAACGTTTAAAAGATTAATTTTTCAGACGGCCTGATTGATAAAAGGCCGTCTGAAAGTAAGATACCCTTATGAATTACGCTCTTGATGCCTTATGGTGGAAACTCACCAGCCAGCCCGTGCGCGAGTTGGCTACCCTGCTCACCGCCCCGCCCTTGTGGCACAGCGGCGCAGAATTGCCGGTGCGCGAATTACTGGGCGAACATGGTTTCTGCTACCTGCTCTCGCTCGACCAAAATCCGCAGCCGCTTACCGATTATCTGGCGCAACACGCTCCGTTTGGCCGCCGTTTGGGTTTATATGCCGAACATTTGTTGGCGTTTTGGTTCAGCCACGCACCGCATACCGAATTGTTGGCACAAAACCTGCAAGTGGTTTCAGACGGCCTCACCATCGGCGCGGCGGATTTTATCGTTAAGCTCAACGGCAAAGCTTATCATATTGAATTAACATGTAAATATTACGGCAGCGCCAGTGGAAAATTTGATGATTTGCGCGGATTAAACCAGCAAGACTGCTTAGCCGACAAAGCTAATAAATTACCGCAGCAACTAATGCTGCTGAAATTTTCAGACGGCCTCAAAACCTTGCAGCAACAGCAATTACCCAGCGATTTGCAACCGGCTTCGATTGTGCGCGGCATCGGCTTTTTTGCCGAAGGTTTTGCTGATTTCCAAGCACCGCTCAATCCTTATGCTTGGCGCGGCGTGTATCTGGCCGACTGGAACACACACGATTTCAGCCGCACCGATACGCGTTATTACCTGCTCGACCGCATGGCCTACCTCGCCCCCGCCCGCGTGATTGAAGCCGAAACCTTAAATGCCGAAGCCGTGTGCCAAATCGACAGCGGTTTGGTCGCGGTATTGGAACTGCGCCCCGACGGCTATTGGCACGAAATATTACGCATCATGAAAAGCGTGTAAGCGCCAACCAATCTGTTGCCTAGCTGCTTTTTCAGACGCCCTCATCTTCAGGCCGTCTGAAAATCCCGTATAATCGACCCATTCCATGATTTAAAGTAACCAAGCCCATGACACCGATTCAACTCGAACACACTGCCGCATTGCTGGCTGACATGCTGACTTTCAAGCAACCTGCCGATGCCGTTTTGTCCGCCTACTTCCGCGAACATAAAAAACTCGGCCGCCAAGACCGCCACGAAATCGCCGAAACAGCATTCGCTGCCTTGCGCCATTATCAAAAAATCGCCGCCGTATTGCGCCGTCCGCACGCCCAATCGCGTAAAGCCGCGCTGGCGGCATTGGTGCTCGGCCGCAGCGTCAACATCGGCAAAATCCAAGATTTGCTTGATGAAGAAGAAGCCGAGTTTCTCAGCCATTTAAAAGCGCGCAAAGCCGAGTTTTCAGACGGCCTGCACACCGCTGCCGAACTGCCGGAATGGCTGATTGCGCAATTGCAAACCCATTACAACGATGAAGAAATTCTCGCTTTCGGCCGCAGCGTCAACCAAGCTGCGCCGTTGGATTTGCGCGTGAACACCTTGAAAAATAAACGCGACAAAGTCTTGGCCGCCTTGCAAGCCGAAGAGCCGAGCGCCGAAGCCACGCCGTTTTCACCGTGGGGCATCCGCCTGAAAAACAAAATCGCCTTGAACAAACACGAATTGTTTCTTGACGGTTCGGTTGAAGTGCAAGACGAAGGCAGCCAATTGCTGGCTTTATTGGTCGGCGCCAAACGCGGTGAAATCGTGGTCGATTTTTGTGCCGGTGCGGGCGGTAAAACCTTGGCCATTGGGGCGCAAATGGCGAACAAAGGCCGCATCTACGCTTTCGACATCGCCGGAAAACGCTTGGCCAACCTCAAGCCGCGCATGACCCGCGCCGGCCTGACCAACATCGACCCCGAGCGCATCAGCAGCGAACACGACAGCCGCATCGCCCGCCTCACCGGCAAAGCCGACCGCGTCTTGGTTGATGCACCGTGCTCAGGCTTGGGCACATTGCGCCGCAACCCCGATTTGAAATACCGCCAATCACCGGAAACCGTGTCCAATCTATTAGAGCAGCAACACAGCATTCTCACCGCTGCGGCCAAACTGGTGAAACCGCAAGGCCGCTTGGTGTATGCCACCTGCAGCATTTTGCCGGAAGAAAACGAACATCAGGTCGAGCGTTTCTTGGCTGAAAACCCCGAGTTTGAATTGATCGACAGCAGCGAATTGCTCGCCGCCGCCAAAGTGGATTTAAACACCGGCAAATACCTGCGCATGGATTCTGCAGTTCACCATACCGATGGTTTCTTTGCCGCGGTGTTGCAGCGCAAATAACAATGGGCCGTCTGAAAAATAAAGTTTATTTTTCAGACGGCCTTTGCTTGAATTTCATCCGTTACGCCTTATTTACTCTCCAGCGCAGCAAAAGAGTCATTTTAAATTCCCGCAACTTGCGTATAATGATGACGTTCAAACCGAATCACTCCGATTGTTTTAAAGGAATCACACATGAGCATTCATGATCAAATCAAAGAAGTTGTCACCACCCACCGCGTTGTCTTGTTTATGAAAGGCACCAAACAATTCCCACAATGCGGCTTTTCATCTCGCGCCGTGCAAATTTTGAACGCAGTCAACTGCACTGATTACGTAACGGTTAACGTGTTGGAAAACGACGAAGTGCGCCAAGGCATTAAAGAATACAGCGACTGGCCGACCATTCCGCAACTGTATGTCAACGGTGAATTTATCGGCGGCTCAGACATCATGATGGAAATGTTTGAAGCCGGCGAATTGGAAGAAGTGTTAAAAGCCTAATTGTTGACAAAGGCCGTCTGAAACCCTGTTCAGACGGCCTTTTGCATGGTTTGCACTGTTTGCGCGATACCCAAAAAAAAGTATAATAAACCCACTTTACCAGACATCGAGTAGAAGCAATGAATGTGACCGTCATCGACCATCCCTTGGTCAAACACAAATTAACCCTGATGCGCGAAGCCGAATGCAGCACCTATAAATTCCGCGCACTCGCCACCGAACTCGCCCGCCTGATGGCCTACGAAGCCAGCCGCGATTTCGACATGGAAAAATACATCATAGACGGCTGGTGCGGCCGCATTGAAGGCGACCGCATCAAAGGCAAAACCTTAACCGTGGTGCCGATTTTGCGTGCCGGCTTGGGGATGCTCGACGGCGTATTGGATTTGATTCCCACCGCAAAAATCAGCGTGGTCGGCCTGCAGCGCGACGAAGAAACCTTAAAACCGGTTTCCTATTTTGAAAAATTCGTTGACAGCATGGACGAGCGCCCTGCCTTGATTATCGACCCTATGCTCGCCACCGGCGGCTCGATGGTTGCCACCATTGATTTGTTGAAAGCCAAAGGCTGCAAAAACATCAAAGCCTTGGTATTGGTTGCCGCACCCGAAGGCGTGAAAATCGTTAATGACGCGCACCCGGATGTAACCATCTACACCGCCGCGCTCGACAGCCATCTGAACGAAGACGGCTACATCATCCCGGGCTTGGGCGATGCCGGCGATAAGATTTTCGGTACGCGCTGATTCAAATAAACAGGCCGTCTGAAAAATATCCGCTTTCAGACGGCCTGTTCCTCCTTTTCCCCACCCATCAAATTAAGGAACATCATGAGCTTTCAAGACAATCTGGCTGCCATGCCTGCAATCGACCACTTAAGCGGCCTAGACGTTCACAATGAGCAAGGCGAAACCATTCACCACATTCCTGCTGCACCGGGCAAGCTCGGTTCATTAAAACTCTATCACGCGCTGGCGCAAGAATTCGATAACCAACTAAACGCCGCCGCAGCCGAACGCGGTTTAGCCTTGTTTGCCGAACACGTAGCCGATGCCGAAGCCAATCCGGGCAAACACCCTAACATCGATTTGCTGTTTAAAGTCAAAGCCGAAAATTTGGTTTATCAATTGAAACCGTTACAAGCTTAATTCAACATTAAATGCCGTCTGAAATTGATTTCAGACGGCATTTTGTTACCCTATAACAAAATCGTTTACATTGTTTAAAGTGTGTTATACCATAACTCACCGTTTTAATTGACCCACCCACTTTTATAGAGAACACCCATCATGAAAAAATCTATTTTACTGATTACTTCCGCATTGTTCCTGTCCACCGCCGCACACGCCCACCGCGTATGGGTTGAAACTGCCCACACCCATGGCGGCGAATACCTGACAGCCGAACTGGGCTATGGTGAATTTCCGGATTTAGAGCCAATCGCCAAAGACCGCCTTAACATTTTCAAACCATTGCAACTGGTGACCGAAAAAGGCAAAGAAAACCTGATTCAAAAAGGCCAATTCAACTACCAATACCGCAGCAACCGCCCAGTTAAAGACGGCAGCTACTTAGTGATTGCCGAATACCAACCAACTTTCTGGTCAAAAAATGCCGCCGGTTGGAAACGCGTGAATAAAACCGAAATGACTGATGCCACCTACTGCGAAGAAAGCCGCATGTATGGCAAAAACATCGTCAACGTTGGCCATGAAAGCGCAGACACCGCCATCATCACCAAACAAGTCGGCCAAAACTTAGAAATCGTACCGCTCGACAATCCGGCTAACGTGCACGTCGGCGAACGCTTTAAAGTACGCGTGTTGTACCGCGGCGAGCCATTGGCCAACCATCCGGTAACCGCAACTTTCGACGGCTTTGACAACAGCGACCGCAGCAAAACCCACAAAGTAGAAGCGCAAGCATTCTATGACGTGACCAACGACAAAGGCGAAGTGGACATCATCCCATTGCGTCAAGGTTTCTGGAAAGTCAACGTTGAGCATAAAACCGATTTCCGCGACCAAAAAGTCTGCGAAAAAGAGTCTAACTACACCACACTCACTTTCCAAATCGGTCATACCCACCACTAATAAAAATCGCTGAAACACGCGACAATACATTGCAAACGTCAAAGGCCGTCTGAACATTCAGACGGCCTTTTATCATAAATATTCAAGGCTGATGCGGCGCAAACTGCCACTCCCCTAAAGCCAAATCCAATTCAAAAATATTCAAGCGCCCAATTGCCACCCGCACCAAACGCAAACACGGATAACCGGCCTTCGCCGTCATGCGACGCACTTGGCGGTTTTTGCCTTCAGTAATCTTAATTTCCAGCCAAAAATCCGGCACCGTTTTACGCACCCGAATCGGCGGCTGACGCGGCCACAGTTTATCCGCTTCGCCTTCGCTCAACACACGCACCTTGGCCGGTCGCGTCACAAAATCCCCCAAATCCACGCCACGGCGTAACACATCCAATCCCACCTCATCCGGCGCACCTTCTACCTGCGCCCAGTAAGTTTTTTCCTGCTTAAACTTCGGATCGGCAATTCTGGCCTGCAAACGCCCGTTATTCGTCAACAACAGTAAACCTTCACTATCCGTATCCAAGCGCCCGGCCGGATAGAAACCCGGCTGCTCAACATAATCTTTCAAGCACTGGTGTTTCTCATGCGGTGAAAACTGGCAAATCACGCCATAAGGTTTGTTTAAAACAATCAAATCATTCATTCAGACGGCCTCAATATTATGTTGAATATCCAAGCAGCAACCACAAACCAATCCAAAACGTTTGCATCATATGGTTGATAACACAATCAATGTGCAAATACCAAAACAAAACCCGCTGACTAATCAGCGGGTTTTGTTTGTTCTGGCGGAGTAAGAGGGATTCGAACCCTCGATGCAGGTTGACCCCACATGCTTCCTTAGCAGGGAAGTGCCTTCAGCCTCTCAGCCATTACTCCTAAGGAAGCCCGAACTATACTGGTTTGCAGCTGGGCTGTCAAGCATGAAAAAAGGATGGTTTAATAAACATCTGAATTAATTGGGAACAAAAGTAATCATTTGCTCTGAACAGCAATATTAGCTTGGTTTCACCCTACTTGTTTTACCCTATAGCCGATATTCATACTTTACCCACCTCTCTTTTCAGACGTCCTTTTCCTATACCAAAGAACTAGTTTATTGATAATGATTGCATTCCCCAACTCCTTTAAATTGTGCCATAATAACGCGTGCCATACCGCTTGGCATGGAAAAGAAAAACCTTAACCTACAAGAGAATCTCTATGACTAACAAAGCCACCATTATCTATACCCACACCGATGAAGCACCTGCTTTGGCAACCAAATCATTCCTGCCTATCGTGCGTGCGTTTACCCAATTCGCCGACATCGACGTGGAAACCAAAGATATTTCATTGGCCGGCCGTATTTTGGCCACTTTCCCGGATTTCTTGAAAGAAGAGCAACGCGTACCGGATGCTTTGGCCGAGTTGGGCGAGCTGGTGAAAAAGCCTGAAGCCAACGTGATCAAGCTGCCGAACATCAGCGCGTCTGTGCCGCAACTGACTGCTGCGATTAAAGAATTGCAGGCGCAAGGTTTTGCTGTGCCGAATTTCCCGACCGACCCGAAAACCGACGAAGAAAAAGCCATCCGCGAGCGCTACGACCGCATTAAAGGCAGCGCGGTAAACCCTGTTTTACGCGAAGGCAACTCTGACCGCCGCGCGCCTAAAGCCGTGAAAAACTTTGCCAAGAAAAATCCGCACAGCATGGGCGCTTGGTCTAAAGATTCCAAAACCCACGTTGCCACCATGCAAAATGGCGACTTTTTCCATAACGAACAATCGGTTACCGTACCAGCCGCGACTTCTGTGTCTATTGTCTTCACCGACAAACAAGGCAACAAAAAAGAATTGCGCAAACCGGTTAACCTGAAAGACGGCGAGATCATCGATGCAACCGTAATGAACAAAAAAGCCTTGGTAAGCTTCTTGAATGAGCAAGTGAAAGAAGCCAAAGAGCAAGGTTTGCTGTTCTCATTGCACATGAAGGCGACCATGATGAAAGTGTCTGACCCGATTATTTTCGGTCACGCCGTCAAAGCTTTCTTTGCCCCTGTATTCGAAAAATTCGGTGACGAATTGGCTGCTGCCGGTGTTAACGTAAACAACGGTTTCGGTAACTTATTGGCCAACTTGGACAAACTGCCGTCTGAAACCAAAGCTGCGGTTGAAGCCGAAATCGCTGCCGTATATGCGGCCAACCCTGATTTGGCAATGGTAGATTCCGACAAAGGCATCACCAACTTGCACGTGCCAAGCGACGTGATTGTCGATGCGTCTATGCCTGCGATGATCCGTAACTCGGGTCAAATGTGGGATAAAGAAGGCAAGCAGCAAGACACCAAAGCCGTGATTCCAGACAGCAGCTATGCCGGTGTATATCAAGCCACCATCGATTTCTGCCGCGAACACGGCGCATTCGACCCGACCACCATGGGCACCGTGCCAAACGTCGGCCTGATGGCGCAAGCAGCTGAAGAATACGGCTCGCACGACAAAACTTTTGAAATCGAAGCCGACGGCGTGGTAGAAGTGGTTGATGCTTCAGGCGAAGTGTTGATGAAACACGACGTTGAAGCCGGCGACATCTGGCGCATGTGCCAAACCAAAGATGCGCCGGTGAAAGACTGGGTGCAATTGGCGGTAAACCGCTCACGCTTGAGCAACACCCCTGCCGTGTTCTGGTTGGATGAAAAACGCCCACACGACAAGAGCTTGATCAACAAAGTGGAAACCTACCTGAAAGACTTGGATACCAATGGTTTGGACATCCGCATTTTGTCTCCGGTAGAAGCTACTAAGTTCAGCTTGGAACGCATCAAAAAAGGCGAAGACACCATCTCCGTAACCGGCAACGTATTGCGCGACTACCTGACCGACTTGTTCCCGATTCTGGAATTGGGCACCAGCGCGAAAATGTTGTCTATCGTGCCTTTGATGAACGGCGGCGGCATGTTTGAAACCGGCGCGGGCGGCTCTGCTCCGAAACACGTACAACAATTCTTGGAAGAAAACCACTTGCGTTGGGATTCTTTGGGCGAATTCTTGGCCTTGGCAGTATCGTTTGAGCATTTGGCACAAAAAACCGGCAACAGCAAAGCCCAAGTTTTGGCCGACACTTTAGACGCTGCGACCGAGCAATTGCTGTTGAACGGCAAATCACCAAAACGCAAAGCCGGTGAACTCGACAACCGTGGCAGCCACTTCTACATCGCACTCTACTGGGCACAAGCATTGGCCGCTCAAGACAAAGATGCTGAATTGAAAGCCAAGTTCGCGCCATTGGCCGAAACCCTGACTGCCAACGAAGACAAAATCGTGGCAGAATTGGCTGCCGGCCAAGGCAAAGCTGTGGACATCAAAGGCTACTACAGCCCGAACGAAGAGTTGGCTTCTGAAGCCATGCGCCCAAGCGCTACTTTGAACGCTGCTTTGGCTGCACTGTAATGAAAGCAAAGCCGAATCTTGTGTAAATTGATTGGATTTGACTGCTGACATTCATCAAAGGCCGTCTGAAAGTGAATCATGCTTTCAGACGGCCTTTTGATATATTGCTTTATCGTTCAGACGGCCTGATACCTTTGCAAAACCCTAGATTTGGGTACAGTTCAAAGTTGTAGCAGCACAGAAAGCGAAGACATGTCACTAAGATATAAAAGCTTTCGAGCAGCGCACAACGAAGAAATGTGCCAAAGATAGGGATTTTGCAAAGGTCTCAGCCTGAAAAACCTGATTTAATACCACCCGAAACAATCTATCCGCCTACCCTGATTTAACCTATAATACGACTTTAACGATTCCGCGCCGTTTGAATATTCAGACGGCCTGTTTTATTTTCTGTGCCATTGTCATGTTTCTCGATATCAACCGTTACCCTGTTCCCGTTTTCAAAAAAGAAATCCGCCATTTGATTCTGCTGGCGGTGCCGATGCTGTTGGCGCAAGTGGCGCAGGTCGGCATCGGTTTCGTCGATACCGTGATGGCCGGTGGCGCGGGTAAGGAAGACTTGGCCGCCGTGGCTTTGGGTAGCGGCGCGTTTGCCACGATTTTCATCACCTTTATCGGCATCATGACCGCGCTCAACCCCATCATCGCCCAGCTCAACGGCGCTGCTAAATTCGATGAAGTCGGTGAAACCGGCCGACAAGGTTTGTGGTTCGGGCTGGCGTTAGGCGTGTTCGGTATGCTGCTGATGTGGGCGGTAATTGTGCCTTTTCGCAATTGGCTGGATTTGGGCGACTACATCGAAGACACGATGGCGCTGTATATGATTTTTACCGGCTTGGCCATGCCCGCGGCGATGATACACCGTGCGCTGCATGCTTATGCCTCCAGCCTCAACCGACCGCGCGTAATTATGTGGGTGAGCGTGGCGGCGTTTTTCCTGAATGTGCCACTCAATTATATGTTTGTTTACGGCAAATTCGGCATGCCGGCTTTAGGCGGTGCGGGCTGCGGCTTGGCAACGGCTTTGGTGTTTTGGTTCAACGCCATTGCTTTGTGGTTGTATGTGACCAAGCAGGATTATTTCAAGAAATTCAAGCTCACCGACCGCTTCAGCAAGCCGGATTGGGCAGCGTTTAAAAACTTTTGGAAACTGGGCGCGCCGATTGGCCTGTCTTACTTTTTGGAAGCCAGCGCGTTTACCTTTATCGTGTTTTTGGTGGCGCGTTTGGGCGAAGATTATGTGGCCGCGCAGCAAGTCGTCATCAGCCTGACCGGCATTATTTATATGGTGCCGCAAAGCGTTGGCGCCGCATCGACTGTGCGCGTGGGCTTTGCACTCGGTCGCCGCCAATTTGCCCGCGCCCGCTATATTTCCGGCGTATCATTGATTTTAGGCTGGGCATTGGCTGTTATCACTGCCTTGGCTTTGGTATCATTGCGTTATCCTTTGGCAGGCATGTACACCGATGATGCGATGGTATTGAACATTGCTGCGGGCGTGTTGCTGCTGGCGGCGGTGTTCCAACTATCAGACTCGACCCAGTGCATTGCTTCTTATGCCTTGCGCGGCTATAAAGTCACCAAAGTGCCGATGTATATCCATGCGGTGGCGTTTTGGCTGTGCGGCTTGCTGCCGGGCTACATCTTGGCCTACCGCTTCGACATGGGCTTAAACGGCTTTTGGACAGCCTTAATCGTATCGCTCACCATTGCCGCGATTGCATTGGTTTGGTGCTTGGAATTGTGCAGCAAATCCTTTGTGAAATCCTATACACGATAAATTTCAGACGGCCTTATCATATGCCGTCTGAAAGTAAGTGATATATTATAATATTATTATTTTTTTCAGGCGGCCTCATGCTCTGCCGTCTGAAACCTTTCTTCAGGCTTTATCATGAAACTCAGTTATCAAACCGACCTGACCCCTTACAACACCTTCGGCCTTAAAGCCAACGCCCATGCTTTTGCCGTTTTGGAACAGGCAGAAGATATCCGCGAAATCATCCGCCTGCCCGAATTCAGCCGCGACAATGTTTTGTGGCTGGGCGGTGGCAGCAACATCCTGCTGATGGAAGATTATTCCGGTTTGGTGGTGCACATGGCGAATAAAGGCGTGCGCGAAATCAGCCGTTCAGACGGCCTTGTGTATATCGAAGCGCAAGCCGGTGAAATTTGGCATGAGTTTGTGTTGCACACGCTGGATTTGGGCTTGAGCGGTTTGGAAAACTTAAGCCTGATTCCGGGCACAGTCGGTGCTTCGCCGGTACAAAACATCGGTGCATACGGTTTGGAAGTAAAAGACGTGATTCGCAGCGTGCGCTGCTTTGATTTGGATACCGAAACTTTTGTCGAATTGAGCAATGCCGATTGCCAATTTTCTTATCGTGAAAGCTTTTTTAAGCAGGCAGGCAAAGGTCGCTATGTGATTGTGTCGGTGGTATTTGCGCTCAAAGAGCATTTCACGCCTAATTTGAAATATGGTGATTTGGCCGCCGCAGTCGAAGCCATCTGCCAAGTCCGTGAAGCTACGGCGAAAGATGTGTCGAATGCCGTGTGTGCAATCCGCAACAGTAAGCTGCCCGACCCGAACATTCTCGGCAATGTCGGCAGTTTCTTTAAAAATCCGATTGTCAGCGCCGAGCAAGCTGCATTATTATCGAGCAAATACACTAATATGCCGCAATATCTACAAGCCGACGGCACGGTCAAGCTGGCTGCAGGCTGGCTGATTGATCAATGCCGTCTGAAAGGCTTCCAAATCGGCGGTGCGGCCGTGCATGATAAGCAGGCTTTGGTGTTGGTGAATAAACACAACGCCCAAGCCCAAGATGTTTACCGCTTGGCACAACACATTTGCCGCGAAGTGGCCGAAAAATTCCAAGTCTCGCTGCATGCCGAACCCAACTGGCTGCCGGCTTCATACAGTTTGTAATCTATACCATTAAGGAATAATCACGTGGTACGAGAACCCAAAATCAACACTTACACCCGCATTATTAATGCCAGCCTTGTTTTGTTTAACGAAGAAGGCGAGCGCAACATCAGCACCAACCACATCGCAGCACACTTGGGCATCAGCCCCGGCAACCTGTATTACCATTTCCGCAATAAAGATGAAATCATCATCCAGCTTTTCAAGCGCTACAGCGAAGCCCTGCTGCAATACCTGCAAGAAGCGGAGCTACCAAAAGACGTCGAAGGCGCGATTACCTATATGGCGGGCATTTACACTGTGATGTGGGAATACCGCTTCCTGTTTAGCGATGTGAACACCTTGTTGGCACGCAGCGCCGAATTATTGGGCGAACACAACAACTTCACCCACGCCAAAGTATCGCCATTATTGGTAAAATTATTAAACGAACTCAACGACCACGGCATCATCCGCGCCGACAAAACCGCCATTGACGACTTGGCCGTGAATATGTGGATCATGACCAAATACTGGTTCGACTTCGACGGCTCGCTGCAAGGCCGCACCAAATTGACTGAAGATTCCAAAGCCCGCGGTGTGCAACGCTCATTGAGCCTGTTGCGCCCTTATCTGCTGCCGGATCATATGGTTGAATTTGACCAAAAAATCAGCAATCCGCCGGTTTAATTTTTTACTTTTATTCAGGCCGTCTGAAAAAGAATGGATTTTCAGACGGCCTCAGCTTTTACTTAGAAAATCAATAATATGAAAAACATCGCTGTTTATTGCGGTTCGAATTTAGGTAAATCGCCTGCTTTTTATCAAGCTGCCCAAGTCATGGGGCAAGCCATTGCCGAACGCGGCAGCCGCTTGGTGTACGGCGGCGGCAAAGTCGGCCTGATGGGCACGGTCGCCGATGCGGTTTTGGCGCACGGTGGCGAAGTCATCGGCGTGATTCCGACCTTTTTGCGAGAAAAAGAAGTTGCCCACCAAGGCTTGACCGAGCTTATCGAAACGCCCGATATGACCGAGCGCAAAACCAAAATGATTACGCTATCCGATGCCTTTATCGCCATGCCCGGCGGCATCGGCACTTACGAAGAATTGTTTGAAGTGTTGTCGCTGTCCCAACTGCGCCAACACACCAAACCCATCGGCCTCCTGAATATCGAAGGCTTTTTTGATCCATTGATCAACTTAATGCAACAAACCGCTGCGCAAGGCTTTATGCCACAAACCAATTTGAATTTGCTCTGCGTAGCCGACAATCCGGCCGATTTGCTGGCCAAAATGGCGGCGTATGAATTTGTTGATGCACCTAAATGGGCGCAACCGAGCTGGCAAAAATAAAAGGCCGTCTGAACATGAACGAAACGCTCCCTGCTTGCGCCATTCTCGGCCTTGGCTACCTTGGCCGCCCTTTGGCACAAAAATTCTACGAAAACGGCTATGAGGTGACGGCCATCAAACGTCACCTCACTTCCGACGACATCAACCTGCCGATTCAGCTTGATGCCGTTGATTTAAACCAGCCCAACGCTTTTCAGACGGCCTTACCACATTGGGCGGACAAACCGACATGGTTCTGCCTGTTGCCGCCGTCTTCACTCCACGATTACACTGCCGCGCTGCAACAATGGCTGCAATTAGCCGAATCGCTTGATGTGCAACATATTATTTTCACCAGCAGCACCAGCGTTTATGGCGATGGAGCGCGCGAGTGCGATGAAACCAGCCCACTCAACCCGCAAACCGACAACGCCAAGCAGATTGCCACCGTGGAAAACCTGCTGCTCAACAGTGCCATTCCCCATGTCGATATTTTTCGCTTGGGCGGCCTTTATTCCGCCGAACGCCATCCGGTGACGCGTTTGGCGTTGAAACGCAACATCAGCGGCGGCAAGCAGCCGGTGAATGTGGTGCATCAGGATTTGGCCGTGGCCGCGCTGTTTCATACGGCCTTGAATCCCGACGGCAAGCGCATCAAAAACGTGGTCGAACCCAAGCACCCGACCCGCGCCGAATTCTATACCGCCGAAGCTGCCAAGCTCGGTTTGCCCGCGCCCGATTTCAATCCCGATGACCAAAGCAGCGGGAAAATTGTAAATACCGTTTGCGTGCACGGCTTAAGTCTGTAAAATCAAGGTTTGTTTTATTTTCAGACGGCCTCAGAGAAAACCATGTCCGCCCTCCTTCCAGTCATCAACCACCTGATTCAGCAGAATCCCGAGCATCAATATGATTTGGCCGGATTTGCAGGTAAAACCCTGAGCGTTCAGATTGCCGGTTTCCGTATTCACGGCCGCATCAGCGAAAAAGGCTTTTTAGAAGCCGCCGCCGATGCGCCCGATACCGAAATCACTTTCCACAACAGCGCCATTCAAAAAATCCTGCAAGGCGAGCAGCCCGGCGTCGGCGACATTGCCATCGACGGCGATTTGATTCTAGGCATGTCGCTTTTACCGATTTTCGGCGGCCTACGCTATTATGCCAACGACGATTTAAGCCGCATTTTCGGTGATGCCGCCGCCGGTAGCATTGCCACCCGCGCTGCCGTTATCGGCCATACCGTCAAACAAATCGGCAAAAGCATCGCCGAGCAAATCAGCGAGTTTTCCCGCGAACCGGAATCGCCGGTTATCGACCAGACCACGCTGGCCGCATGGATGGAAGAAGTCGATCAACTGCGCGACGACGTTGCCCGCCTACACGCCCGCCTCGACCGCCTCGAGCGCGATATCTGGCTCTGATTTCAGACGGCCTCTTACCTTTATCCCACCGCCATGAACAGTCCATTCAAAAACATCGGCATTGTTACCCGCCCGAACACACCCGAAATCCAAGCCACCGTGCATACTTTGGTGGAATTTTTGTGCCAATCCGGATTTGCCATTTATGTCGATGAAGAAACCATCGTCGAACACAGCATCCTTGCCGATGATATTCCACTCTGCACCACCTGCTGCAAAGCCGATTTAGGCAAATATTGCGACTTGGTGATTGTATTGGGCGGCGACGGCACTTTCCTTTCTGCCGCCCGTGAAGTGGCCGGACGCGGCATTCCGATGATTGGCGTCAACCAGGGTCATCTCGGTTTTCTCACCCAAATCCCACGCGAACAAATGGTCGAAGATTTGCGGCCGGTTTTGGAAGGCAAATACCTGCCGGAAGAACGCATTTTATTGGAAGTGGATTTAGTGCGTGACGGTGAAATTCTTCATCGCTCACTGGCTTTAAACGATGCCGTACTCTCGCGCGGCGCAGCAGGCCAAATGATTGAATTTGAAGTATTTATCAATCAAGAATTTGTCTACACCCAGCGTTCGGACGGCCTGATTGTGTCCACCCCCACCGGCTCAACCGCCTACGCCTTAGCCGCCGGCGGCCCAATTTTACAGGCCAGCTTACGCGCCTTTACTTTGGTGCCAATCTGTCCGCAATCCATGACCAACCGCCCGATTGCCGTGGCCGACACCAGCGAAATCGAAATCTTGGTCACCAAAAGCGGCGATGCCCGCGTGCATTTCGACGGACAATCGTTCCACGACATCCAAAACCTCGACCGCCTGATTATCCGCCGCTACCACAATCCGCTGCGTGTGTTGCACACCACCGATTACCAATATTTCAAAACCCTGCGCCAAAAACTGCATTGGGGCGAACAATTGGTTTAATGATGAAAGGCCGTCTGAAAAGCAGGAATGTTTTTCAGACGGCCTTCGTTTATCCCAACCCTACGCCATGTGTACGGCGATATACAGTAAAAAACGATCATCAGTATGATCAAGATTAAGACCGGTTAGTTCAGAAATTTTATGCAGCCGATATTCCAAGGTATTGCGATGAATAAATAGTGCTTTAGATGTTTCTGCCGCATGCATATTGTGATTAAACCAAGCCAATAATGTTTTGGTTAGCAAGCCGTCCTTATCTCCCTGCTTGAGCTTACTAAGCGTTCGTTCCAATTCTCGTCGCTGCCAGCCGTCTTTCAGCTGGTTGAGCAATACCGGCAAAATCAGTTCTTGATAATTGTATATACGTTGTTCGGGGAAACGGTTTTTTCCTACTTGTAAGGTTGCACTCGCAGTTTGGTAAGACAAAGCAATGCTATTGGCTTCAGCCTCACAATCGGGGAAGTAATTACCCAAAGCAATGCGTACATTTAATGAAGTTTGCTCACTCATGCGCGATACCAGCAATTTCACCCGCTCCATGTGATTGTGCACATCCCAACGGCCAAGAGAATCCAAAGCGGGTTTGAGAATGACGATTTGAGTGAGCGACAAAATGGCCACTAAATTATCGCGTTCGGGATAATGCAGCAGGTTTTGCAAATTATGCAATTCATTGCTGATGGCTTCGATATTTAGATGGCCGGTATCGACCTCAATGATACACACCACGCGAGGAGTGGATAAATCCACGCCTAGGCGTTTCGCCCATTCGTTCATCGACGGGCTGATTTTTTCCGTTGAAATCAGGTTAAGAATCAACTCTTCTTTCAAACGCGCATCCTGCGCCAACATTTCAAATAGCTGTGCTTGCTCCAGCATCATTTCGGCAGTCATACACACCAAACGGCCGAATTCGCGTAAATTATCCGGCTCACCTGTCAACCCGATAACACCGACGGTTTCACCATCCAAACGCAACGGCAAATTAATACCGGGGCGGACACCATGTAAATTTTTGGTAACTTGTTCGTCAATATCAACGATACGCCCCTGAGAGAGTGCCAACAATGCACCATCATGTATCCCACCGATACGGTTTTCATCACCACTGGCAATGATTCTGCCTTTAATGTCCATAATATTGACATTGCAGCCAATGATATCCATCGTACGCTCGACAATTTTTTGAGCAAGTTCGGTATTGAGTGGGTAAACAGACATAGTATTTTCTCTTGATTACAAAAGATTAGGTATCGGGTAGACATAACAATTGTGCCATAGTTGATATGCCATGAAATTATAAATTTGCATAAAAAAACAGATTATATGGCGTATTTTTTATACATCCGCACAAAGACTTTACACACATTTCCATACATAATAATGTCACAAATTGACAAACTAGGAGATTAACTATGCCTACTGTATCCGCTCTTGGCGCACTCATAGCGTTATGCGTCGCTATTTTCCTTATTCTCAAAAAAGTACCGCCTGCTTACGGCATGATCGCCGGTGCATTAATTGGCGGCTTAATCGGCGGTGCAGATTTGGCGGCGACGGTTAAGCTTATGATTGAAGGCGCACAAGGCATCACCACGGCTGTCATGCGTATTTTGGCTGCCGGTGTCTTGGCCGGTGTGTTGATTGAATCGGGTGCTGCCACCTCTATTGCAGAAACGATTGTCAAAAAGCTCGGCGAAAACCGCGCACTTTTGGCTTTAGCTGTGGCAACCATGATTTTAACTGCTGTAGGTGTATTTGTTGACGTTGCCGTCATCACCGTATCACCAATTGCATTGGCCTTAGCCAAACGTGTCGACTTATCCAAACCAGCCGTTTTATTGGCCATGATCGGTGGTGGTAAAGCCGGTAATATTATCTCACCTAACCCCAATGCCATTGCCGCTGCGGATGCGTTTGATTTAACCCTTACTTCAGTCATGGCTGCCGGTATCATTCCCGCAATTTTCGGTTTGATATTTACTTATTTCCTTGCGAAGCGACTGATTAATAAAGGCTCTCGCGTTAAAGCAGAAGAAGTGTCTGTTGAAAATACTACACAGCTGCCAAGCTTCGCTACTGCTATCTCGGCTCCTCTTGTTGCCATTTTATTACTGGCCCTGCGTCCTATCGCCGGCATTGCTATTGATCCTATGATCGCTTTGCCTGTAGGCGGTTTGGTCGGTGCTTTATTGATGGGTAAAATCCGTAGCGGTAACCAATACGCAGTAAGTGGTTTAGGCAAAATGGCGCCGGTAGCCATCATGCTGTTGGGTACCGGTGCTTTGGCCGGTATTATTGCCAATTCAGGTTTAAAAGATGTATTAATTGATGGCTTGACTGCTTCGGGTTTACCTTCCTACATCCTTGCCCCGATGTCCGGTATGTTGATGTCACTGGCAACCGCCTCTACAACAGCAGGTACAGTTGTAGCCTCTAATGTATTCGGTAGTACTTTAATTGAACTCGGTGTCGCCGGTATTGCTGGTGCTGCGATGATTCATGCCGGTGCAACAGTACTTGACCATATGCCTCACGGCTCATTCTTCCATGCAACAGGCGGCAGCGTTTTCATGGACATTAAAGAGCGTCTCAAACTGATTCCTTATGAAAGTGCCATCGGTTTGCTGATGACCATCATCTCTACCCTTATCTTCGGCGTATTTAAATTTTAACCAACCGGTTCAGACGGCCTTATGCTTAAGAAAGCCGTCTGAAACTAAAAAATATTTTTTCGCAACCACGCAATTATTTTTATTCTTTCAGACGAAATCAGTCTGCCCACACTCCTGATACAACCTCAAAAGGATTAACTCATGAAAATCGTTATTGCCCCCGACTCCTTCAAAGAAAGTCTGACCGCATTGGAAGTAGCAGAAGCCATCGAAACCGGCTTAAAAAAAGTTTTGCCTGAAGCAGAATACATCAAAGTACCGATGGCCGATGGTGGCGAAGGTACGGTGCAATCACTGGCCGATGCTACAAAAGGCCGTCTGATTGAAACAGAAGTCACCGCACCTTTAGGCATTAAAATCACTGCTGCTTTCGGTATTTCTGGCGATGGAAAAATCGCCATTATCGAAATGGCCGCCGCTTCAGGCTTACATTTGGTGCCGTCTGAAAAACGTAATCCGCTGCTGACGACCAGTTACGGAACAGGTGAGCTTATCCGTGCCGCTCTTGATAAAGGCGTACAAAAAGTGATTCTCGGCATTGGTGGTAGTGCTACCAACGATGCAGGTGCTGGTATGCTACAAGCTTTAGGCGCAAAATTAACAGATGCGGAAGGCAAAGAAATCGGTTATGGCGGCGGCAGTCTTGAGCAATTGGATAAAATCGATTTAAGCGGACTAGACAAGCGTTTAGAAAATGTGTCTTTTGAAGTGGCGTGTGACGTGGATAACCCCCTGTGCGGCACCAACGGTGCTTCTGCCGTATTTGGGCCGCAAAAAGGCGCCGACCCCCATATGGTGCAGCAATTGGATAAGGCACTCTCCCATTTTGCCGAGATTGTAGAACGAGATACCGGTGTATCTATCCGCGACCACGCAGGCGCAGGTGCAGCCGGTGGTATGGGTGGCGGTCTGCTTGTATTACCACAAGTAAAACTGAAAGTCGGTGTCGAAATCGTTATCGAAGCGACTCAGTTGGCCGAAAAAGTTAAAGATGCCGATTTAGTCATCACCGGCGAAGGACGCATGGATGCCCAAAGCATTCGCGGTAAAACACCGGTAGGCGTTGCTAAAACTGCTAAAAATTTCGACAAAACCGTCATTGCAATCGTAGGCTGCTTACGTGAAGATTATGAAGTTGTTTATCAAGCAGGTATTGATGCCGTATTCCCGATTATCCGCCACTCAGCCCCCTTGGATGAAATCTTAAAACAAGGTCGTGAAAATCTGGTTTCTACCGCACAGAATGTTGCTAAATTGTATCTCTTAAGCAAGTAGGCAAGCCTTAAGAAATCATAACCAAAGGCCCTTACATTCGCATTTCAAGTGCAACGCTCAAATGCCATTGGCAAGGGCTGCTGAAAACAGATCACCCGGTGTCTCATAGTCCAATGTCTTTCTCGGTCGGCGG
>NZ_PDBT02000030.1:0-28258 GCF_002551535.2 Neisseria sp. N95_16 | reverse complement strand
TTGCGGTTCTCGCCATTGTTTGTGTTTGCCTATATTTCGTTGGAATATAGGGTTAAAATAGGGCTCTTTTGGGCTTATTCAAATTAGGGACACGCCCTAGTTGTTTCAAATAAAAATAAGACAAGGCGATATAACTGCCGTATATACCCGGCACATAAGGGGCATTAACACTGCATTATTTTTATTTTAAACCAATCTGCCTCGCAAGCATGTAATAAAATTTACATGCAAGCTATTATGTTTAAAAAGTTTGAAACTGACAAGCAAGCCTTTAAGAATCTGCTGCATAAATTTGATACACCGCAAAATCCCTGTAAATAAACATTTCAATCGCTTAAATTTTCATTTTTCTTTCCTATTTTCTCCGCCTAAAAATTCAACTTCAAACATAAAAAATGAAATTTAAATACATTCATTAAATATTCAAGGCCGTCTGAAAGGTTATTTTCCCCTTTCAGACGGCCTGATTCTCATTTATTGAGCATATTTCCTTAAGCGTGTTGCACCTTAGGCTTCAAGAAGAACAATGCTACTACCGCTAAGATAATCACCGCTGCGGTTGCGCCATATGAATCATCTTTCGCCCAACCTGCATCCAGCAAACCACCAGCCACAATCGGTGCCAAAATCGAACCCAAACGGCCGACACCGATGGTGACACCCACACCGGTGCTGCGGAAATCAGCGGCATAAAGCGTCGGATTGATGGTGTAAAGACCGGCAATACAACCATTCATCAGTGCACCAATCAAAACGGCAAACACCAGCGCCACGCTTAAAGCGCTTGATGATAAGAATGCAAAAATCGCCCCGACTGCCAACACACCAAAACTGATTAACACCGCGCGTGCCGTCCAACGGCTGGCCAAGAAACCGAAAATCAACGAACCAATCGCGCCACCCACTGAAATTGCCATGCCGACCGACTGGCTTTGCTCTTTCGCCATACCGGCTTGTTCCAGCAAAGCAGGTGTCCATGAGTTGATAAAATAATACGAAGCCATCACAGTGATAAACGCCAACCAAATCAACAGCGTGGTCGCCCGATATTGCGGCTCAAACAAACGCAGAATCGACACTTTCGCCTTCTTCACGCCCTGTTCGATTTCAGGGAACGCCCAATCACCGCTCAAGCCCATTTTGGCGACAATCTTATCCAAACGCGTTTTGGCATTGGCCGGACGCTTGGTCAGCAAAAAATCCACCGATTCCGGCAAAACCGCCATCAGCAACACCACCGCCAACATGGTCAACACCGCACCAACCAAAAATACCGAACGCCAGCCGTATTCACCCTGCAGCATCACTGCCGACATACCGCCCAACATCGCGCCGATACCGAAGCCGGATGCATAAATCGCAATCGCCAAGCCGCGCCATTTTTGGTTGGCATACTCACTGACAATCACGTTGGTACACGGCAGAATACCGCCCACACCCAAGCCGGTGACAATACGCCAAAACGCAATTGTTTCCATCGAGTGTGAGAAATACGTCATCAACATACCGATGGCCGACAACAGCGTTGAAAAAATCAGCAAAGGGCGACGGCCAAAACGGTCAGCGAACGGCGCTAAAAATACCGAGCCCAAAGTCATGCCCAGCAAACCTGCACTCATCAACGTGCCGATATGCGCACCATCCAAGCCCAGCTCAGTTTGAATACTTTTTGCCGTGAACGCCACCGCCAACACATCAAAACCGTCGAGCATATTTAAAATGAAGGTCAATGCAACCACCATCCATTGATAACCGCTCATCGGGCTTTGGGCAATTTTTTGTCTTAAATCCATGAATAACCTTCTCTTTCCAAATCACCGTCTACTTTTATCATTTTAAGTATTATTCGAAATAAAATGATACTATTCCATCAATATTGTCATCGGCAAGTTAACCGATTTAACTAATACCAATTGATATCATTCATTTTTGAAATAATGCTTTTAACGGAATGCTGCCACTATAACGGCTTCACTATACACAAGCAAATTCTAAATTTGCGCGTTGATATGAATGAAATTCATTGAGAGGCCGTCTGAATGTTTCAGACGGTCTCTATAGTGGAAATACCGATTTAGTGCTATTTCAATTAAATGAAACACCCATAAAAAAACACGCTGAAAATCAGCGTGTTTTTTAGTTCAGACGGCCTCATATTCACAAGGCCGTCTGAAAAGATGACGGCAGTTACACCACCACTTCTTCTTTTTTCTTCGGCGTTTTCGAAATATTTTCTCGATTCAGGCCGAACATCAGCAACAGCGGGCTGGCCACCAAAACCGATGAATAAATACCGAACACGATACCGATGGTCAAGGCCAGTGAGAAACCGTGCAAGGCCGCGCCGCCGAAAATCAACATCGACAACACCATCGCTTCGGTCGAGCCGTGGGTGATGATGGTACGGCTCATGGTTGCGGTAATCGCATTGTCAATCACTTGCGGCACGGTATGATTGCGCATGGCCGGTTTACGGAAGTTTTCGCGGATACGGTCAAACACCACCACCGATTCGTTCACCGAATAACCCAATACCGCCAAAATACCGGCCAACACAGTCAATGAAAACTCCCATTGAAACAGCGCGAAACAGCCGAGAATAATCACAATATCGTGCATATTGGCGATAATCGCCGCCACGGCAAAACGCCATTCGAAACGCATCGACAGATAAATAATGATACCGATGACCACCATACCCAAAGCCAGCAAACCGTTGGTCACCAACTCTTCGCCGACCTGCGGGCCGATGAACTCAACTTGGCGCAGTGTGACATCAGGATTGCTTTGTTTCAACAAGTCCATCACTTGGTTCGACAATTGCGCTGAAGGCACACCTTCTTTGTTCGGCAGACGAATCATGATGTGTTTGTTGGTACCCAAAGCTTGCACCTGCACTTCACCCAAATTTAAGGTATTGAGCTTTTCACGGGTTTGGTTAACATCGGCACCTTGCTGATACTGCACTTCCATAACGGTACCGCCGGTAAATTCCACCGAGAAATTCAAACCTTTGGTCACCAAGAAAAATACGGCTGCAATAAACGTCACCAACGAAATAAACGTGGTCAGTTTACCGTAGCTCATGAATGGAATATCGCGTTTGATTCTGAATAATTCCATGTTTTACTCCTTATCCACCACGGTATTCGAGGCAACCGGCTCCGGCTTCCACACCGAACCGATGGAAATGCTTTGCAGCTTGCGTTTGCGGCCATACCACAAATTCACCAATGCGCGCGATACCACCACCGACGAATACATCGAGGTCAAAATACCCAAGCAGTGCACCACGGCGAAGCCGCGTACCGGACCCGAGCCAAAAATTAGCAAGGCGATACCTGCAATCAGCGAAGTCAAGTTGGAATCGACAATGGTCGACCAAGCGTGTTGGTAGCCGAGATTAATCGCCTGCTGCGGTGGCACGCCGGCGCGCAATTCTTCGCGGATACGCTCGTTAATCAATACGTTCGAGTCAATCGCCATACCCAAAGTCAGCGCCAATGCGGCAATGCCCGGCAGGGTCAAAGTGGCTTGCAAGGCAGACAGAATCGCAATCAAAAACAGGATATTGGTGCTCAAGGCAATGGTCGAGAACACACCCATCAGGCGGTAGTAAATCACCATAAACACTGCCACAGCAGCAAAACCCCACAGCGTTGAATTAAAGCCTTTTTCGATGTTTTCTTTACCCAAAGACGGGCCAATGGTGCGTTCTTCCACAATTTCCATCGGTGCGGCCAGCGAACCGGCACGCAACAACAAAGACGTATCGTTAGCTTCTGCGCTGCTCATGCTGCCGGAAATCTGCACACGGCCACCGGTAATGGCAGAACGAATCACCGGTGCGGTCACCACTTCGGCTTTACCTTGGTCAATCAGCACCATCGCCATGCGTTTGCCGACATTTTGCGAGGTCAGCTCGGCAAAAATGGTGCCGCCGGTGCCGTCTAAGTTGATGCTCACCGCAGGGGCTCCCATTTCATCGAAGCTCGGTTGGGCATCGTTGATGTTGTCGCCGGTGAGCTCAACCTGCTTGCTCACCAAAGTGGCTTGCGGATGCTCGCCCGCGCTATACAGCAATTCATAACCACTTGGCACATTGCCGTTTAAAGCGGCAGTAATTTGCGCCGGATCGTCTTCCACCATGCGCACTTCCAAAGTAGCGGTACGGCCGATAATGTCTTTGGCTTTAGCTGTATCCTGCACACCCGGTAACTGCACCACAATGCGCTCGGCACCGGATTGCTGAATCACCGGCTCAGCCACGCCCAATTCGTTGACACGGTTGTGCAGCGTAGTGATGTTTTGCTTCACCGCATCGGTGCGGATTTTGGTGACTGCCGCTTCAGACAGCGTCAGCACCACATTATTACCGTCAGCCGTCAGCGTGGTTTCCGGCAACAGGTTTTGCAGTTGCGGCAGGGCTTTTTGCACATCGGCCGCATCTTGGAATGGCACAGTCAGGCTGTTGTCTGTATGGCGGATGGTGCCGATACGGATTTTTTGACGGCGCAAATCGCGGCGGATATCGCCTGCGTAACGCTCAAATGTTTTCTGCATCGCCGCCTGCATGTCCACCTGCATGGTGAAATGCACGCCGCCGCGCAAGTCTAAGCCTAAGAACATCGGATTGGCGTTCATTTTCGCCATCCATTCCGGGCTGTCGGCCAGCAGGTTGAGCGCGGTAATATAGCCTTCACCCAAGGTATTTTCGATCACATCACGTGCTTTCAGCTGCGTTTCCGCATCTTTAAAACGCACTTTCAGCGAATTATCGGCAATAAACATGCCGTCGGTTGAAATATTGGCCGCCTTCAAAGCAGATTCAACCCTGCTTTGGGTTTGTTCGTTAATGACAATAGATTGTCGGTTGGTCGATACCTGCACCGCAGGCGTTTCACCGAATAAATTAGGCAGCGCGTAAATCACCGCCACAATAATCGTAAACGCAATCAGCAGGTATTTCCATAAAGGATAACGGTTCATGGGAAACCTTCAGTTTTTCTTAAAGACAAACAGCCGCGCTCAAAATGAGGCGGCTTTTGCAGCAATCAATCTTATTCAGCTTTGCTGGCGATGGCGTTGCGGTCAACTTCCACTTCCACGCCGCGGCCGATTTCCACACCGTAAAACTGTTCGCCAACGCGGGTCACGCGGCCTTTGAAACCGGCAGCCAACACCACTTTATCGCCGACTTTCAATTCAGACAGCATTTGTTGATGGGCTTTGAATTTCTTTTGTTGCGGACGCATAATCAAGAAATAAAACACCACCATGATGAGGACGAGCGGTGCAAATTGAGCCAACATACTTTGTTCCATAGTTTTTCCGTTCTATAATCGTTGTTAATTGAAAAGCAGGACTGAAATTTCAGTTGGGTCAGCCCCAAAATTACGCTATTCTAAAGGCCGTCTGCAAATTTTCCAAGTATTTCCGCGTTTATTAACCATATTTATCAGTCAGGCCGTCTGAAATTTCAGACGGCCTGAAGCCCACCTTATTGCGAACCTGCTCACACATGAAGAAAATCATCAACCGCTTGCGCACGTTTATCCGACGGCTTATGGGAAAAAACGCCCGCACCCTGTGGGTATCGCATCCTATTTTTGCCGAACACGAACCAGGCATCCATCACCCCGAATCCCCTGCCCGCATTGCCGCCATCGAAGCCGAACTCAAACGCCAAAATATTTGGCCGAAGCTGCAAACCGCTCAAGCACAGGAAATCAGCGACAAACAACTCGCCTTGGTGCATCCGCGAAAATACCTGCGTTTCCTAGAATGTCATCAGCCGCAGCCGGGCAAAATCTACCGCATTGACGACGACACCGTCATGAGTCACGGATCATTACAAGCCACCCGTTTTGCGGCGGGGGCGGTGGTACAGGCGATTGACATGGTGATGAACAAAAAAGCTTACCATACTTTTTGCGCCGTACGTCCACCCGGCCATCATGCCCATTCCGATAAAGCCGGTGGCTTTTGCTTAATCAACAACGTGGCCGTAGGCGTGATGCACGCGATTGCCGAATACCGCTTGCAACGCGTGGCGGTGATTGATTTCGACATCCATTTCGGCGACGGCACGGCGGAAATCTTCAAAGACGAACCGCGCGTGATGCTGCTGAATATGTTTGAGCACGACCTTTTTCCGTTCGCCTTGCCGCAAAATCAGCAAGGGCGCAACCCGAATATCATTCACACGCCTTTTGCCCCGGATACCGGCAGCCGCGTGTTCCGCACCACCATTCGGGAAACATGGCTGCCCAAGCTGGCCAAGTTTAAGCCCGAATTGGTGGTGATTTCCGCCGGATTCGATGCACACAAACTCGATGAAACAGGCCGTCTGAATCTGCACGAAGCCGATTTTGCTTGGTTGACGCATAAAATTGTTCAGACGACCTCAAGCTGCAACGGCAAAATCGTATCGGTATTGGAAGGCGGCTACACGCTTGAGCCGCTGGCAAAATCAGCCGCCGCGCATATTCATGTGTTGGCCGGATTGCCTAAAGCCGATGAGGTGCATCAATATGAAAAGCGGCTTAAGGGCAAACGCGCAGCCAAATAATTTGTTTCTTTTAATCAGGCCGTCTGAAACTTGGCTTTCAGACGGCCTATTTACATCGTGCTCAAAAAGTGTAGAATCTAAATTAAAGATTGTTATCTTATATAATCAAATAAAAAAACTTATCACAGATAATAATATTAGAACACCCTTTCATACATATCATGAATATCTGAATTCCATTAGCCCTAACCTTTGATTAATCAAAAAGGAGTTACATATGAAAGCAGCACGTTTCTACGACAAAGGCGACATCCGCATTGAAGACATCCCCGAGCCAACCGTGGCACCGGGCACCGTCGGCATCAACGTGGCTTGGTGCGGTATTTGCGGTACCGACTTGCATGAATTTATGGAAGGGCCAATCTTCATTCCGCCATGCGGCCATCCACATCCGATTTCCGGTGAGGAAGCACCGGTTACCATGGGGCACGAGTTTTCCGGCGTGGTATATGCTGTGGGCGAAGGCGTGGACGACATCGAAGTCGGCCAGCATGTGGTAGTTGAGCCTTACATTATCCGTGATGATGTGGATACGGGCGAAGGCAGCAATTACCATTTGTCTAAAGATATGAACTTCATCGGCTTAGGCGGCTGTGGTGGCGGCTTGGCGGAAAAAATCGCCGTTAAGCGCCGTTGGGTACACCCGATTTCCAACGATATCCCATTGGATCAGGCCGCTTTGATCGAGCCTTTATCCGTAGGTCATCATGCTTATGTGCGCAGTGGCGCAAAAGAAGGTGATGTGGCCTTGGTCGGCGGCGCCGGCCCTATCGGCTTGTTGCTGGCGGCGATTTTGAAAGCCAAAGGCATTAAAGTCATCATCACCGAATTGAGCAAAGCCCGTAAAGACAAAGCCAAAGAAGCCGGTGTAGCCGATTATATTCTTGACCCTTCCGAAGTCGATGTGACCGAAGAAGTATTGAAATTGACCAACGGCGAAGGCGTAGACGTGGCATTTGAATGCTCGAGCGTGAATAAAGTATTGGATACTTTGGTGGCTTCTTGCAAGCCTACCGCCAAAGTGGTGATTGTGTCGATTTGGAGCCACCCGGCCACCATCAATGTACACAGCGTGGTGATGAAAGAATTGGACGTACGCGGCACCATCGCCTACTGCAACGACCATGCCGAAACCATCAAGCTGGTGGAAGAAGGCAAAATCAATCTTGAGCCGTTCATCACTCAACGTATTAAGTTGGACGAATTGATTTCTGAAGGCTTCGAGCGCCTGATTCACAACAACGAATCTGCGGTAAAAATCATTGTGAATCCGAATCTTTAACCTATTGAATTGTTAAATAAAAGGCCGTCTGAAACTTAAATTTCAGACGGCCTTTCTTAATTGCCTTGAATTACTTATCGTATTGTACCGAATCATTGCCGGAATTTTTTTGGATAAACTCGATTTTGTAGCCATCGGGATCTTCCACAAACGCAATCACGGTGGTGCCGTGTTTCATCGGACCGGCTTCGCGTACCACTTTACCGCCTTTTTGTTTCACCATTTCACAAGCTTGGTAAGCGTCGTCCACTTCAATCGCGATGTGGCCGAAGGCATCGCCTAAATCGTAGCTTTCAGTACCCCAATTGTAGGTCAGTTCCAATACGGTATTTTCCGCTTCATTGCCGTAGCCGACAAAAGCCAAAGAGAATTTGCCGTCCGGATAATCATGTTGGCGCAGAAGCTGCATGCCCAAAACATTTTGATAGAAATCCAGTGATCTTTCCAGATTGCCGACACGCAGCATAGTGTGGAGCATCCGCATGATGTGTTCCTTTTGTTGGTTTTAAAGTCTTATTTTAACACGACAATCTCTACGCTATCCACCTCCTTTTCCGCAGTCTAAAGTCTTTTTCGGACTAAGTATAGTTAAAATTAATATATTAAGAAAAAGAATTTTTTCATTGTCTTTCAGGCAAAAATTAGTTATAAAGTATTGGCTAAGATTCATTTACATAAGCTTGATTAACCAACTTAAAGGACGAAGACATGAGGATTGGTATCCCTAAGGAGTCTCTGGCCGGTGAAACCCGTGTGGCGTGTACGCCTGCGACCGTGACCCAGTTGCAGAAGCTGGGTTTTGAGATTGTGATCGAACGCGATGCCGGCTTGGCTGCCAGCTTGGATAATGCCGCTTACGAAGCTGCCGGTGCGATTATGGCCGACGCGGATACGGTGTGGCAAAGCCCGTTGATTTATAAAGTCAACGCGCCGACCGAATCGGAAACAGGCCGTCTGAACGCCGGTCAAACCTTGGTCAGCTTTATCTGGCCTGCACAAAATCCTGAATTGGTGCAGACCTTAAACGATAAGCAAGTCAACGTGTTAGCGATGGACATGGTGCCGCGTATTTCCCGCGCCCAAGCCTTAGATGCGCTGTCTTCTATGGCCAATATTTCCGGCTACCGCGCCGTGATTGAAGCGGCCAATGCGTTCGGCCGTTTCTTTACCGGTCAGATTACCGCTGCGGGCAAAGTACCGCCGGCGCAAGTGTTGGTGATTGGTGCGGGTGTGGCCGGTTTGGCCGCCATCGGCACGGCAAACTCACTTGGCGCCATCGTCAAAGCATTCGATACGCGCTTGGAAGTGGCTGAGCAAATCGAATCGATGGGCGGCCAATTCTTGAAGCTCGACTTCCCACAAGAAGCAGGTGGCAGCGGCGACGGTTATGCCAAAGTGATGAGCGAAGAATTCATCGCTGCGGAAATGAAGCTGTTTGCCGAGCAAGCCAAAGAAGTCGACATCATCATCACCACCGCCGCCATTCCGGGCAAACCGGCGCCGAAACTGATTACCGCCGAAATGGTGCAATCGATGAAACCGGGTTCGGTGATTGTCGATTTGGCAGCAGCCACCGGCGGCAACTGCGAATTAACCCGTCCGGGCGAACTCTTTATCACCGACAACGGCGTAAAAATCATCGGCTATACCGATATGGCCAACCGCTTGGCGGGACAATCTTCCCAGCTTTACGCCACCAATTTGGTGAACTTGGCCAAACTGCTCAGCCCGAATAAAGACGGCGAAATCACGCTGGATTTTGACGATGTGATTATCCGTAACATGACCGTGACGCGCGATGGCGAAATCACTTTCCCGCCGCCTGCGATTCAAGTTTCCGCCCAGCCGCAAGCCAAGCCGTCTGAAAAAGCCGCGCCGATGGCCAAACCTGAGCCGAAACCTGTTCCATTGTGGAAAAAACTCGCCCCTGCGGTGATTGGCGCGATTCTGATTTTGTGGATTGGTGCCGTCGCCCCTGCTGCCTTTCTGAACCACTTTATCGTGTTCGTTTTGGCTTGTGTGATTGGCTATTACGTAGTGTGGAACGTATCGCACTCGCTGCACACACCACTGATGTCGGTGACCAATGCGATTTCGGGCATTATCGTGGTCGGTGCGCTGCTGCAAATCGGCCAAGGTCACGGCTTTGTGTCGTTTTTGGCGTTTATCGCGGTATTAATTGTCAGCATTAATATCTTCGGCGGCTTCTATGTTACCCGCCGCATGTTGAATATGTTCCGCAAAGGATAAGGGGTTACGATATGTCTTTAGGTTTGGTTACTGCGGCCTACATCGTCGCCGCAATTTTATTTATTTTCGCGCTGGCCGGTTTGTCAAAACAGGAAACCGCCAAGCAAGGCTGTTATTCCGGCATGGTCGGCATGGCGATTGCCTTATTTGCCACCATTTTCAGTGAGCAGTCTTCCGGCCTTTTCTGGGTTGTGTTGGCAATGGCTGCCGGTGCCGCCATCGGTATCTACAAAGCCAAAAAAGTCGAGATGACCGAAATGCCCGAGCTGATTGCCCTATTGCACAGCTTCGTCGGCTTGGCCGCGGTGTTGGTTGGTTTCAACAGCTTTATTTACCCGGGTGATGTACCTTCGGATATGCACACCATTCACTTGGTGGAAGTATTCTTGGGTGTTTTCATCGGTGCGGTGACGTTTACCGGCTCGATTGTGGCCTTTGGCAAACTCAACGGCAAAATCAGCAGCAAACCGCTGCAACTGCCGGCCAAGCATAAGCTGAATTTGGCCGCTTTGGTGGTGTCGTTTATTTTGCTGTTGGTGTTTGTATCAGCCGACGGCAGCTGGTTCGCCCTGATTGTGATGACCTTGATTGCCTTGGCTTTCGGCTGGCATTTGGTCGCTTCCATCGGCGGAGCGGACATGCCGGTGGTGGTGTCGATGCTGAACTCATACTCCGGCTGGGCAGCGGCAGCAGCGGGCTTTATGCTGTCTAACGATTTGCTGATTGTGACCGGTGCGCTGGTCGGTTCCAGCGGTGCGATTCTGTCGTACATCATGTGTAAAGCGATGAACCGCTCGTTTATTTCCGTGATTGCCGGCGGTTTTGGTTCAGACGGCACGGCAGCCGCAACGGGCAGCGGCGAAGTGGGCGAATACCGCGAAATCGATGCTGCCGGTGTAGCCGCTTTGCTGAAAGACGCGTCCAGCGTCATCATCACGCCGGGCTACGGCATGGCGGTGGCACAAGCGCAATATCCGGTGGCTGAAATCACCGAGCTGCTGCGCCAAAACGGTACGCAAGTGCGCTTCGGTATCCACCCTGTCGCCGGCCGCTTGCCGGGTCACATGAACGTATTGCTGGCCGAAGCCAAAGTTCCTTACGACATCGTGTTGGAAATGGATGAAATCAATGATGATTTCGCCGAAACCGACGTGGTATTGGTGATTGGTGCCAACGACACCGTCAACCCTGCCGCGCAAACCGACCCGAATTCACCGATTGCCGGCATGCCGGTGTTGGAAGTGTGGAATGCTAAAGAAGTGGTTGTGTTCAAACGCTCGATGAATACCGGTTACGCCGGCGTGCAAAATCCGCTGTTCTTCAATGAAAACAGCGTGATGTGTTTCGGCGATGCGAAGAAAACCGTCGATGATATTTTGGCCGAACTGAAGAAATAAGCCGAAATCAACTTGAGGCCGTCTGAAACGTTTCAGACGGCCTCAATTACATGGAATAACAAAAATACACCCTTGAGTTATATCAAGCGCGATAGCATTCTGCCACCGTAAAATAATGCTTGTATTCGATACGGACAACAAACATGAGTGATTTATACCCGCATGAAATCCTGCGCGCGACCGCTGATAAAGGCGTCGCAAAAGGCAACGGCGACGCACTGCAACTGAGCGTCTTGGGCTTTTTGGGTGGCGCATTTATTTCCATCGGCTATCTAGCCTATATCCGCGTGGTCGGTGGTATGCCGGAAGAAATGGGCAGCTTGGCTACCCTACTCGGCGCAGCGGTTTTCCCCATCGGCCTGATTTGTATTTTATTGGGTGGCGCGGAACTGATTACCAGCAATATGATGGTGTTACCTGTGGCCGTGATGATGAAAAAGATTACCGCCGCCAAATGGCTGCGCAATTGGCTGATTGTATCGCTGGCCAATGTGCTCGGCGCATTTTTTGTGGCATGGTTTTTCGGCCATTTTTTGGGTTTGACCGAAGGCCGCTACTTGCATGAAACCATTGCCGTGGCGCAAACCAAAGTATCGGCGGATTTTGCGCATGCTTTCGTATCCGGCATTGGTTGTAACTGGATGGTGGCGATGGGCGCATGGTTGTGCTACGGTGCGCATACTTACGGCGGTAAGATTTTGGCGATTTGGTTTCCGATTATGATTTTCGTATTAATCGGTTTTCAACACGTTGTCGCCAATATGTTTGTGATTCCGGCAGCGATTTGGGGCGGCGCCGATATTTCTTGGGCGCAGTTTATGCACAATATGGTGTCGGTTTATTTGGGTAATGCAGTCGGCGGCTCAGTATTCGTCGGCATGCTTTATGTATTGGCTTACCGTAAACAGGCACAAGCAGCTGATTCTGCACATTAATCAAACAACAAAAGGCCGTCTGAAAAAATATTTTTCAGACGGCCTTTTACTATGCCATAACCCGATGATAATGCTCAGGCTAGGCTAAACCATTACAGTTTGTGTTGATTGTTGACATCGGTGATTGGCGTTTCAACCGTTTTTTCATCGGTTTTGGCCATCACTTCACGATACCATCTTGGGTGGTGTTTCTTCGCCCATTGTTGCGAAACCACACCTTCGGTCATGGCGCGAACCGTGCCCTTAACCCAAATCGCTGCGTAAACGTGCACGATAATACCGGCAATCAAAACAATCGCGGCACCGGCATGGAACAACAACGCCAAACGAATCACCGGGATCGGGAACATCTCGGCAAAATACGGACGCCATGCGATGACACCGGTAATCACCAATACCAGCATACAAGCCGTCATCAACCAGAACATGCCTTTCTGACCGCCGTTGTATTTGCCGACGTCACCCACTTCATGGCCTTTCAAAATGGTGGTCACCGACTTCATCCATTTCACATCTTCTTTATCGAAGAAGTTGAATTTCCAGTAACGGAAAAACTGAATGAAAAAGCCGATAAACATCACCACACCGATAAACGGGTGCAAAATCCGCGCCAATTGCGGCGTACCAAAAATGCCGGTCAACCAGAAAAATGCCGGATAGAAGAATGCCAAACCGGAAATGGCCAGCAAAATAAAACACAAGGCAACAACCCAGTGATTGATGCGTTCACTGCGTTTGTAACGCTGAATTAACTTTGGTTTCATTATGCATCCTCCTCACCGTGCAAGATTTTACCGTCTTTGCCGATGACTTCAGGTTTATCTTCGTCTTCGCGGTTAGGGCCTACGGTAATGTAGTGCATCCAACCGGCAACCGCTGCCGCAGCAATACCGAATGTTGCCAAAGGCTTGAGCAAACCTTTCCATACTTTCACGGTTGGGCTGATGCTTGGATTTTCAGGCAAGCCGTTGTAAAGGTTAGGTTTGTCGGCATGGTGCAAGACATACATCACGTGCGTACCGCCCACACCTTGCGGGTCATACAGACCGGCATTTTGGTAGCCGCGGTTGTTCAAGTCTTTAATACGCTCTTGAGCCACTTCTTTCATGTGCTCTTTGCTGCCGAACTGAATCGCGCCGGTCGGACAAGTTTTCACGCAAGCAGGCTCTTGACCGACAGCCACGCGGTCTGAACACAAGGTACATTTATACGCACGGTTGTCTTCTTTGTTGATGCGCGGAATGTTAAACGGACAGCCTGAAATACAGTAGCCGCAGCCGATACAGTTTTCCTGATGGAAATCGACGATACCGTTTTCATACTGAATAATCGCACCCGGTGAAGGACACGCTTTCAGACAGCCCGGATCGGCACAGTGCATACAGCCGTCTTTACGGATCAGCCATTCCAGTTTGCCGTTTTCTTCGGTTTCACTGAAGCGCATTACCGTCCAGCTTTTTGCGGTCAAATCAATCGGATTGTCGTATACACCGACGTTTTCACCGATTTCGTCACGGATGTCGTTCCATTCCGAACACGCCACCTGACAGGCTTTACAGCCAATACAGGTGCTGACGTCGATTAATTTTGCCACTTCAACCGGTTTACGCACCTGAGGCGGTGGCGTAATACCCGATGTTGCAGAGCGGCGTTTGATGTCTAATGATTGTAATGCCATTGTTCCGCTCCTTACGCTTTCTCAATATTAACCAAGAAGGTTTTGTATTCAGGCGTTTGCGTGTTACAGTCGCCCACGAAAGGCGTCAGCGTGTTCACGATATACTGCTTCTGACCTGATACGTTTTCCCAACCGCCGTGCAACGGAATACCGACTTGGTGAACGGTTTTACCATTGATGGTCAATGGTTTCACACGTTTCGTTACCACGGCTTTGGCCTTGATATACGCACGTTTGGAGCTAACTTTGACCCAATCGCCTTTCTTAATGCCTTTTTCGGCAGCTAATTCTTCACTGATTTCGATGAATTGCTCAGGCTGGGCAATCATCAGCAGCTTCACAGACTTGGTCCAGAATTGGAAGTGTTCAGTCAGGCGGTAAGTGGTGCCGACATATGGGAACTCTTCAGCCGTACCGATACGGTCTTTCACGCTGTCAAACAAACGCATGGCAGGTGATTGAACCACTTTCGGATGCAGCGGGTTGGTGCCAATCGGTGATTCCAAAGGCTCGTAGTGCTCTGGGAACGGGCCGTCAACCAGCTTGCGCTGTGCAAACAGACGACCCACGCCTTCTTCATTCATGATGAACGGATTCATGCCGCTGCCTGGTGCCTCATCGGCTTTAAAGTCAGCCACATCGGCACCAGTCCATTTTTTACCGTCCCATTCAATCAGCACGCGGTTCGGATCCCAAGGTTTACCGTTCGGATCCAAGGATGCGCGGTTGTACAGAATACGGCGGTTGGCAGGCCATGCCCATGCCCAGCGTGGAGTGTTGCCCAAACCGGTATCGGTGTTGTCACGACGGTCCATTTGGTTACCGGCTTGTGTCCATGAACCTGAGAAAATCCAAGTAGCACACTCGGTGGTACCGTCATCACGCAATTGCGAGAAGCCGTCGAGCAATTCGCCTTTTTTACGGATCACATTGCCATTGGCATCTTTGATGTCTGCCAAGGCATAACCATTGGATTCTTTGGCCATTTCTTCCGGTGTAGGCGCCACTGGGTTTTTATAGTGCCATGCCAGCTTGGTAATCGGCTCAGGCGCAGTACCGCCTTCTTTTTCGTACATTTCTTTCAGCAAAATGTACAATTCGCCCAAAATGTCCAAGTCAGGCAAGGCTTCGCCCGGAGGGTTTTGACCCGGGTGGTGCCACTGCAACCAGCGTGAAGAGTTCACAATCGAACCGGCTTCTTCTGCGAAACATGGCGTCGGCAAGCGGAAGACTTCCGTTTGGATTTTAGACGGATCAACATCATGCGCTTCACCGTGGTTTTCCCAGAAAGAGGCGGTTTCGGTTTTCAGTGGATCCATCACGACCATGTATTTCAGCTTAGAGAATGCTTCGGTCACACGGCTAGCATCAGGGAATGAGCCTTGCGCGTTAAAGCCTTGCACCAATAAGCCGTTTACTTTGCCTTGATACATCAATTCAGTGGCTTGCAAAATGTCATACATTTTGTCCCACTTCGGCAGCCAGTCGTAGCCCCAGTTGTTTTCTTTGGTAGCGTTTTCACCGTACATCCATTTCAGGAAGCTGACGAAGAATGCAGGCGTATTGCTCCAATAGTTCAACTGATTGGCTTGCAATGCTTTAGGGGTTTGCTTGGCAATATAGTCTTGGAAAGTCGGGTGGTTGTCTTCGTTTGGCAGGGTCAGGTAGCCCGGCAATGAAGTTGACAACAAGCCCAAGTCAGACAGACCTTGAATGTTAGAGTGGCCACGCAATGCGTTCACACCGCCACCTGCCATACCGATGTTACCCAACAGCAATTGAACCATCGCCATGGTACGGATGATTTGCGAGCCGTAAGTATGCTGTGTCCAGCCCAATGCATACAGAATGGTACCGGCTTTATTCGGCGCAGAGGTTTCACCCCATGCTTCGGCGATTTTCAAGAAATCTTCCTTGCTGGTACCGCAAGTGGTTTCCATCACATCCAGCGTGTAGCGTGAGTAATGTTTTTTCAACATTTGGAACACGCAACGCGGATCTTGCAAGGTAGGGTCGGTTTTGGCGTGACCATTGGCATCCAATTCGTAGAACCACGTTTCATTGTCGTAGTAGTTCTTACGGTTGCCGGTACGGCTGGTCACTTCAGGCTGTTGCTCACCTTGTTTGGCTTCAGGCGCCTTGAACTCGGCAGCACCCGAGAATAAGCCCTCATCAAAGTCAAAACCTTCGGAAACGATAAAGCTCGCATTGG
This sequence comes from Neisseria sp. N95_16, assembly GCF_002551535.2. Classification (NCBI taxonomy): domain Bacteria; kingdom Pseudomonadati; phylum Pseudomonadota; class Betaproteobacteria; order Neisseriales; family Neisseriaceae; genus Neisseria; species Neisseria sp. N95_16. Next base: position 11,933 of record NZ_PDBT02000030.1, on the reverse strand, counting down.
TATAAGCTTTTACGTATTCCCATTGGATTTTATCGTTTTCAATCAGCCAGTTAATCAATGCACCCAAAAACGCGATATCACTACCCGAGCGGATAGGCGCGTAGAAATCAGATACCGCAGCGGTACGGTTGAAGCGCGGGTCAACCACATATAACTTGGTGCCCTTTTTCTTTTTCGCTTCAATCACCCATTTGAAGCCCACTGGGTGTGCCTCTGCCGCATTACCGCCCATCACCATGATGAAGTCGGCATGCTGGATGTCCATAAAGGTGTTGGTCATCGCACCGCGGCCGAAAGTCGAAGCCAAAGCAGATACGGTCGGGCCGTGACACACGCGCGCCTGCGCATCGGTGGCTACAATACCCAACGCACGCATCCATTTTTGGGTCAGGATACCGGTTTCGTTCGAAGCAGCAGAAGCCGTCAGCATGGCCACGGTAGGCAAGCGGTGTACCGGCACGCCGTTTTCATTGTTGACGATTAAGTTTTCGTCACGGTCTTTTTTCAGATGCTTGGCAATGCGGGTTAAGGCATCGTGCCAAGAGATGCGTTTCCATTCATTAGTAAACGGCTCGCGCACTTCCGGAAAATGCAAACGGTTCGGGCTGTGTACAAAATCCAACAAGCCTGCGCCTTTCGGACACAATGAACCACGGCTCACCGGATGATCCGGGTCGCCTTCGATGTGGAAAATCACTTTTTTGGCATTTTTGGCACCGTCGCCCATGCTGTACAAAATCGTACCGCAACCTACGGAACAATAAGTACAGTTGTTACGCGTTTCAGTAGCGCGCAAAAGTTTATACTGGCGCACCTCCGCCCAAGCGTTGGTCGGCATCATGCCCATTACGGCCAAACCCGACGCGCCGGCACCGGCGGCCGTTACTTTAAAAAACTGCCGTCTTGATACATTCATGGTTGTGTTCCTGCTTGATTAGGAAGCCGCATTTTCAGACGGCCTCACTATGTTTTTGTTTTTGTAATAATACTTTAAAGCTAATACTTTAGTATTATATTTCGACAAATTAAAACTACTGTAGTCAATTGTAAGTCATTCGACATTGATAGTCTAACTTTATTTTAAATCCGTTTTAATTGATTTTTATTATTAATATCTGAGTGATTTTATCAGGATTAAATAAAAGGCCGTCTGAAACATATTCATTTCAGACGGCCTTTTATTTATGCTTTGATTAAACGGCTATTCAACGACGCAAACGGTTTGCATCCAACCATTTTTCCAAATCTTCGGCGCTCAATTTGCCGCCGTTGTCTTCCAAGTCTAATTTATTCAACTGACGACCTGCACCATAAGCTGCCAATACCGGCGTACCGCTCAAACCATATTGCTGCTTGAATGCTGCCCACGTGGCTTTATCCTGATGCAGGCGGTGTACGTTAACAAAATAGATTTTATCGTTGAGCTGATATTGGGCGATGTAGCGTTTGAACATCGGCTCGAATGCGCTGCAATCGCCACAGCTCGGGCGGCCGATATAGGCATAAAATTTATCGCCTTTCGCCACTTTGGCTTTGAAGTTTTCTACGGTCAGACTGTTGAGTTCAAAATACATATCGGAATACGTATCTTCCAAACGCTTGGTATTAGCCGCAGAAAGCTTCACCGCCGTTTGCGCTTCCGACAATTCGCTTTTTAACTTATCCAGTTCTTGATGATGGCTGCACGCGCCTAGCAATAAGATGGCAGCAAGTGACAACATAGCGATTTTCATGGCAAGCTCCTCATTGGATAATGAATATCTTATTGAATCAGTATAAACCCGTTTAACAACAAAAATTTAAATATTTGATGATGATTTGATAAAACGCAATTGAAAAGGCTGAGACCTTTGCAAAACCTCAGCTTTGAGTACAGTTCGAAGTTAGAGCAGCGCAGAAAGCGCAGGCATATCACTTAGATAGGCAAGCTTTCGAGCAGCGCATAACGAAGAAATGTGCCAAAGATGGGGAATTTGCAAAGGTCTCAGGGCCGTCTGAAACTTATGTTTTCAGACGGCCTCACCTATTCTATCGGTTAGAACCCTTTACCATATCCATCAAGAACAGGCGGCAATCCAAATTACCGTTGTACAACGGGATTTTGCGCTTCGGCGACAAACGCATGAATTTCGGCATATCACGATCGCCGGTAAACATACCGATCAACCAGCCTGCATAATGCTGCTTCAGCCATGAACCCAACTGCGGATACAGCGCCTGCAAAGCCTGCATTTCTGCCAAGCGCACGCCATAAGGTGGATTGGAAATCATGATGCCATTGTCGCCATTCGGGCGGGCATTTTGCGCGTCTTTCACTTCAAAACGGATAAACTCAGCCACTTCGGCCGCCTCAGCATTGTGTTCGGCAGCGCGAATCATGTGGCGGTCGTTGTCGCTACCGGCAATCGGCGCGGTAACCGGCACGATTTGTTCACGCGCTTCTTGGCGGATTTTCACCCACGCGGCTTTGTCGAAATTTTGCAGCTTTTCAAAACCGAAACGGCGCATCAAACCCGGCGCACGGCGGCCGGCAATCCATGCCGCTTCAATGGCTAAGGTGCCGCTGCCGCAGAATGGGTCTTGAAACGGTTGTGAGCCGTCGTATCCGGCCAGCAACAGCAAACCGGCAGCCAAGTTTTCACGCAACGGCGCTTCGCCGGTGTCTTCACGGTAGCCGCGTTTGAACAGGGCTTCGCCGGAAGTGTCGATAAAAATCTCGATATTGCGCTCATCCATAAACGCATGCACGCGCACATCGGGGCGAATTTTGCCCACGCTCGGGCGTGCATCATAAATATCGCGGAACGAATCACACAGCGCATCTTTGATTTTCAGACCGACAAAATCCAAGCTTTTGACATTGGCGCGCTTACCTTCCACCTTTACTTTAAAGGTTTGCTCCAGCGTGAACCAGTTGAACCAATTGATGTTTTTGGCTAATTTATAAATATCCTGCTCACTGCGGTAGCTGCCTTTGGTCAGGCGCAGCAGCACGCGGCTGGCGGTACGCGAATGCAGATTGATGCGGTAAACCTGCTCCATGCTGGCTTTGCAGGCCACGCCGCCATCGGTGGCTTGAATGTCTTGAATATTCAGGGAGGCGAGTTCGTCGGTCAACGGCGTTTCCAAACCGCGCGGACAAGTGATGAATAAGGCGTATTGCGTCATGATGATTCCTTTCTGGGTCGGCCACACAGGCTTTCTGCGTGTCAATAAAGAGATGAATTATAGCGTAGATTATAAAAGTAAAGTATTTATTTTTCAGGATTTTTTAAACAAAAGGCCGTCTGAAACCATTTATTTCAGACGGCATTGATGGAATCGGTTTTCAGACGGCTCGAGACCTTTGCAAAACTCCCCATCTTTGGCACATTTCTTCGTTATGCGCTGCTCGAAAGCTTGCCTATCTAAGTGATATGTCTGCGCTTTCTGCGCTGCTCTAACTTCGAACTGCACTCAAATCTGAGGTTTTGCAAAGGTCTCGACTACTCGGCTGTAAAGGCCGTCTGAAACACTTCGCCATCGATGTTGATATCGGCCAAATAATCATGGCGGTTTTCAACACACATCGGCAAACGGATTTTCTTCGCCGCCCATGTGCCGTCGTCTTGGCGGCGGATATTGAAGCGGTTGAAGCCCATATCCATGTCTTTCATGCTAAAGCTGACGGTAACTTCCTGAACCGCTTCCGGTACATTGTTCAATGCAATATCAAAGGGTTTCTTGGCTTCAACTTTATCGCTGAATTTGACATATACCCCATTGGGTAAGGTACAACCCTGCGTGACTTGGCATTCGGCCTGCTGGGCTTGCGGCTGTTGCTGCTGCCACCAATCCAAGGCGATGAGTTTGACGGCGGCAAGCGCCAGCAGCAATACGCCAACGATGATTAACTTTTTGTTTTGACTCATATTCAGACGGCCTCAACCTCATCATCAACCACCACCGCATGCGCGCCCGCTTGTCGCCATTGCGCTTGATACTGCACCGCCCAATCAGGCAAAGCGGCAATCACCACGGGCATAGACACGCCCTGTTGCAAGGTGCGCAAAGCGGCTTCGGCAGCAGCTTGGTTTTGCACGCGCCACACCACTACATCGGCATCCTGCACATTGCGCCATTGTTCAGCAGTTTCTACCACGACCCACACGCTTTGCGCAGACGGCATTTTGCCAAGCTTACGCAATTCAGGTTCTTCAATCAAAATATGTTCATGCTGCGGCTCGGCCAGATGATACGGCACCACACGGTATTTGCCCATGCGGTTAAACCCGCGTAAACCGCTTTTCAGACGGCCTGACAATTCGCGCGGCACGGAAAGCGATTGCAGCAACGCGCCATTGGCGGGCAACATCGGCGACACGGTAAAATCGCCCGCTTTCTGCCATGACCACGTCTGCCCTTCTTTGGCCTGCAATTCGCCCGACCATTCGTCGGCTTCCACCCGTAAAAAACGCAAATGCACATGGGCATGTTCGTAGGCGTGGATTTTGGTCAGCCACGGCGTGGCGTGATGAATGCGGATGCCGAGTTCTTCCTCCAGTTCGCGCTGCAAAGCTTGAAACTCGGTTTCGCCCGCTTCCACTTTACCGCCGGCAAACTCCCAATAGCCGGCATAAGGCTTGCCTTCTGGGCGTGAGCTGAGCAAATAATCGCCGTCGGCATTGAGTAAAATACCGGCAACAACGCGGATTAAGGGGCGTGGATCTGATGTGGTCATGATGTTTGGGGTAATCGATATAAATTTTCAGACGGCCTTGTTACGCAATACGTTAAGGCCGTCTGAACGTCATTGAACATGCACCGACAAATCCTATTTGCCCGCGCATGAAGTGGTGTTATTTTTCGGCAATCACAAAAGCCAAGACGGTATCTTCTTCATCGGCCATGCTCAAGCTGACGTGGCCGATGCCCTGCTCTTTGAGCCATTTTTCCAGCACCGGCGCGTAGAAAAATTCGGGCTTGCCCATTTCGTCGTGGCCGATGCCGATGTTGCGGAACGACACCGCACCGCGAATACCGGTGCCGACGGCTTTGGCAAACGCTTCTTTGGCGGCGAAACGCTTGGCCAGATAATTCACCGGTTTGCCGGCTTGGGGGAACTCCATCAATTCTTCAGGACTGAGAATGCGTTCGGCAAAGGCTTGGCCGAATTTTTTATTCAGTCGGATGATACGTTTCAGGGAAACGATGTCGGTGCCGATACCATAAATCATGGGGTTCTCCTTATTATCTTTGCAAGTAACAGGCCGTCTGAAATCTCTGACGGCTACATTATTTTGCCAACAAACGCGCTTTAAACATCACGTCTTTCATTTGACGAATCGCTTCGGGCAAACCTAAAAACACGGCTTGGGCGATGAGCGCGTGGCCGATGTTTAATTCTTGAATCGCGGCAATGCGAGCAATCGGTGTGACATTATGAATAGTCAAGCCATGCCCGGCATTGACGACCAAACCCGACTCATCGGCAAAATGCGCGCCTTCTTCAATCCGCGCCAACTGCTGCACCTGTTCAGACGGCGTATGCGCATCAGCATAGGCACCGGTATGCAGTTCAATCACGGGGGCACCGATGTCTTTGGCCGCCTGAATCTGCGCCTGATCGGCATCGATAAACAGCGATACGCGGATACCGGCGTCAGTGAGCGTGCGCGTGAATCGGGCGATTTTCTCCTGCTGCGCCAACACGTCCAAACCGCCTTCAGTAGTCACCTCTTGACGCTTTTCGGGCACAATGCACACATCTTCCGGCATAACGTTTAGCGCATTTTCCAGCATTTCTTCGGTCAGCGCCATTTCCAGATTCAGGCGCGTGCGGATGGCATTTTTCACGGCGAACACATCGGCATCTTTGATGTGGCGGCGGTCTTCACGCAAATGCAGCGTAATCAAATCCGCGCCGTGGGTTTCGGCGATGAGCGCCGCTTCTACCGGGCTCGGGTAAATGGTGCCGCGTGCGTTGCGGACGGTGGCGACGTGATCGATGTTAACGCCTAATAACATGGGTTTCCTTTCGCTGATTCGGTTTCAGACGGCCTCTTCATCATCAAGGCCGTCTGAAAAAATAGAGTGGGTTGATTGCTGATTCAGACGGCCTGCGGAGGCTCGGCGGCTTCATGCCTTCTGAACGACAGCGGATCCAAATCAAACTGCTGCAACTGCTGCAATACCTGCCGCGATTTAATGCCTTCGGGAATGTGAAAATCAATCAGCAAGCGATTGATTTTTAAAGCCTGTTGCAAACTGATGCCGTCTGAAAACCCGCCTTGGCGCAATTGGATTAAGCTGCTGCCGTTAACCGCAATGCCAATTTGCTGCTGATTGCCCAAGCCGTTGGCTTCGGCCAGCGGTAATAAGGCTTCTTCGGGGCGCAGCCAATATTGTGCCTCAGGGTCAATTTCATTTCCGTGAACATCATGCTGCAAATCCAGCGCATAGCCCGAATGGTGCAGCAATTGCCATTCAAAGCGGCGTAAAGCGGCGATGTGGTTCGGCTCGCGGCACAGGGTTTGCATGGTCTCGGCAAAGATGTCGTACAACTCGGGCATCGGGTCTTCGCGTGCAGTGAGTTTCAGCATCAGCTCATTAACATACAAGCCGCTGAACAAAGCCCGTCCTTGCGGTTGCGGCCAACCACCCAACCATTCGGCACGGTGCAGCGTTTTGAGTTCTTGGCTGCCATACCACGACGCGCTCATCGGCACAAACGGCACCAACACACCGCGCAATTCGCTCATGCGCTTGCGGGCGCTGCGTGCCAACAAAGCCACGCGACCGTAGCGGCGACTGTACACTTCCAGCCACAGACTGCTTTCGCGCCAAGGCGCGGAGGCGAGCATGAAAACGGGTTCGTGGTTGATGCGGTGGTTGGACATGGTTTTGCGGCTGAACAGAATGAAGGAATTATAACGGTTTTCAAATAAAAGGGTGATGAAAATAAAACGAGGCCGCCTGAAAAATCGTGAAGTATTTTTCAGACGGCCTTGATACATCAAGCACCTTATTTCGGCGTGTAGCGCCCTGCCATGGCTTTATACACCATGTTTTCGTATTTCAACACGTCATAGCGTTGGTTTAAGACGTTTTGCGCCGAGCTGTATTCGCTGTTTAAGGCTTCGAGCCAGTCTTTCAACTCGTTTTTGCCGTGTTGGTAGCGCACTTGGTAATAGCGGCTGTTTTTCTGATCCAAGGCATAACGCTGGCGGGTGTTGTTCAAAGTGGCTTGCGCGTTTTGGTAGGCCAGATAATTAGTGTTGACTTCATTCAGCGCGGTGGTTAACGCCTGCTCGAAATTCAATGCCGCACTGTCAAAACGCGCTTGGGCATCTTTGTCTTCCCATTGCAGCGTTTTCCAATCCAAAAACGGCAGATTGATTTGCGCCGAACCACCCAAAAACGGCACATCAAACATCGTGCGCGCTTTGCTGGAAGACGTACTCAAGCTCGCGCCCAAGGTAATGCTCGGATACCAACTGCGCTGCTGCGCCGCTAAGGTTTGCACCGATGATTGCAAACGGTATTCTGCCGCGCGCAAATCGGGGCGGTTGGCCAACACCGAAATCGGCACATTCAAATCCACCCCTTTCACCGCCAGCAAGCGGTATGCTGACGGCTCCGCGGCGATGGCTTCGCCCGGCTTCAGATTCAGCAGATTGCGCAAGGTTTGCTCGAGCGCATCGCGGCTGTTTTGCAGTGACAATAAATTATTTTGCGCGCTCAGCAAAGATTGTTTCGCCTGCGTGCTTTGGCTGGAATCGGCCTTGCCGTGGCGGTATTTGGCATCGGCGATGCGGGCGATTTCCTGATACTGCTTTAGCGATTGTTGGGTTAAGGCGATGGCTTCGTTGATGTAGGCGATGTTGAAATAGGCATCGGCAACATTGTTTACCAAGGTTAGGCGCGTGTTGGCCAAGTCTTCCTGCGTAGCGCGGTATTCCCAAACCTGTGCATCGGCAGTCGCACTCAAACGCTGCCATAAATCGAGTTCGTAACTCAAGCCCAATTGGCTGCTGAAGCTGTTGTTGCTGCTGCCGGATTTGAGATTTTTAGAAGCTGACGCGCCGACCGAGCCGTTAAACGACGGCACCAAGTTCGCGCCCAAAATATTGGCCTGATACAAGGCGCGGTTCACCGAAATCGCGGCTTGTTTCAAATCGATGTTGTTGTCTAAAGCCTGCTGAATCACGGCATTGAGTTGGACGTTTTGATAGATTTCCCACCAGTCGCCGTTAATCTGATAGCGCTCGGCCGCTTCGGCTTCGCTCATGATGTGTGTATTGCCGTTCAAGCTCGGCGTGTTCACTTTGGGGTTGACCGCACACGCGCTTAAGGCCAACGATACGGCCAACACAGAGGCCGTCTGAAAAAAAGTTTTGCTGTTCATGGATTCATCATTCTGATGTTTCAGACGGCCTGAATGATAGAGGCCGTCTGAAAAAGTTAATCTTGTGCCAAGGCATCAATCGGATTGAGTTGCGACGCGCGGTTGGCCGGCATAAAGCCGAAAGCCACGCCGATCACGGTCGAACACAACACCGCGCCGACAATCGACAAGGTAGAAAAGCTCATCGGGAAATCGGTGACAAAATGGTTGAACACCAAACCGATTGCGCCCGAAATCGCCACGCCAACCAAGCCACCAATTAAGCAAATCAACACGGCTTCAATCAAAAACTGCTGCAAAATATTGCTGCGTCGCGCACCAATGGCCATGCGCACGCCGATTTCTTTAGTGCGCTCGGTTACCGATACCAGCATGATGTTCATCACACCGATACCGCCGACTACCAACGAAATCAAGGCAATGCTGGAAATCAGCAGCTTCATCGTGCCGGTGGTGCTTTCCACGGTTTGCTTGATGCTGTCGCTGTTGCGCATGAAAAAGTCTTCTGTACCGTGGCGCACGGTCAACAATTCGGTCAAGCCTTTTTCAGCAGCTTGTGTATCCGCATCGTCTTTGATTTTCACCACAATTGAATTGGTGTGGCTCTCACCGGTGATTTGATGCATCACGGTGGTGTAAGGCGACCACAGCATCAGGCTGTCGGAGCTGCCAAAATTGTTGGTTTGGTCGTCCATCACGCCAATCACCGTCAGCGGCCGCTTTTTGAACAGCAACACTTTACCCAAAGGATTTTCATCGCCAAAAAGCTTGGATTGAGTATTTTTATCAATTACCACCACTTGCGCGTCTTCTTTGACATCACTTTCGTCAAACAAGCGCCCTTCGGCCAAGGTCAGACCGAGTACATCAAAATATTGTTCGCCCACGCCGTAAAGCTGGCCGGTTAAGTCGGTGTTGCGGTAAGTCATGGTGCCGCCTGAAGAGGTTTGCGGCGTGGCGGAATCGACGTAACTTTGTTTGCCGATGGCCAAGGCATCATTAATGGTCAGTGTTTTAATGCGGCTGGATCGGCGGTCGCCGAAGCCTTTGCCGGGGAAAATAGTGATGGTGTTGGTACCCATGGCATTGATGTCGGCCATGATTTTCTGCTGCGAACCGTTACCCAGCGCGACCACCGACACCACCGAAGCGATGCCGATGATGATGCCGAGCATGGTCAGCAGCGAACGCATTTTGTGCGCAAAAATCGCGTGCACCGACATTTTGAATGCTTCCATAAACTGATCATAATAAAACGACCACGAAGCCTTCTCTTTCACCGCCTGCACTTGGCTAGGCGGAATGTCGGCAGTTTTGCTGGTATCGGCAATAATCTCGCCGTCACGAATTTCAATCACGCGGTTGGCATTGGCGGCGATGCCCGGGTCGTGTGTCACCATAATGATGGTGTGGCCGTCTGAATGCAGCTTATGCAGAATTTCCATCACATTTTTGCCACTGGCGGTATCCAATGCGCCGGTCGGTTCGTCAGCAAAAATAATCTCGCCGCCATTCATCAGAGCGCGCGCAATCGACACGCGCTGCTGCTGGCCGCCGGACAATTCGCTGGGCTTGTTGCCTTCTTTGCTTTCCAAGCCCAAGTCGTGCAGCAGCTTTTCCGCACGTGCAGAACGCTCTTTCTGATCAACGCCGACATACACCGCCGGCAAGGCGACATTGTCACGCGCGGTGAGCGAGCTGAGCAGGTTGTAGCGTTGGAAAATAAAACCGAAACGGCTGCGGCGCAAGGCAGCCAATTGGTCGGGATTCATTTGCGACGTTTCGATGCCGTCGATTTTATAAGAACCGGTGGTCGCACTGTCGAGACAGCCGAGAATATTCATCAGGGTCGATTTGCCCGAACCGGATTGGCCGATAATCGCCACAAAATCGCCTTTTTCCACTTTCAGGCTCACGTTTTTCAAGACGTGGACGCGGTTTTCGCCGCTGCCGAAATAGCGGTTGATGTCAGTGCATTCAATTAAACTCATGTGTGCTTACCAAAGTGTGGTTGGAATGAGGCCGTCTGAAAACAAAATCAATCAAATCATTCAGACGGCCTGAGTGAGACCATCCGACTTACATCGGCGGGCCCATACGGCGGTTGCCGCTTTGCGGTTTGTCGGATGAACCGGTCTCGGAAACAATCACTTTGTCGCCTTCGTTCAAACCGCTTTTCACTTCGGTATTCATGCTGTCTTTCAAGCCGGTGGTGATGTCTTTGCGCACGGCTTGGCCGTCCTGCTCCAACACGCGCACAAAGGATTTGCCTTCGCGGTCTTTTTTAATGGTGATGGTCGGCACGGTCAACACATCTTCTGCCGCATTGATTTCAATGGTGTTTTGTGTGGTCATACCGATGGCAAGTTTGCCTTCTTCATTCGGCACCAAGGCGCGGGCGTAGTAGTAAATCGCGCTTTCGGTGGTGTCGGTGCTGTTACTGTAGCTGCCTTGCGACATGGTCGTCAAGCCGGGGTCGATGCTGTCCAGTTGCGCGGTAAACGGTGCATCCGATTCGGACAAAATGGTAAACGAAATCGGCTGGCCGGCTTTTACCTTGGTGATGTCGCCCTCGGCAATCTGCATTTTATTGAGCATCACTTCCAAATTGGCCAACTGGATAATTGTCGGCGTGGTTTGGTTGGCGTTGACGGTTTGACCTTCTTCCACCGGAATCGCCACGACGGTACCATTCATCGGTGCGATAATGCGGGTGTAGCCCAAGTCGGCTTCGGCGGTGTTGATGGAAATCTGCGTTTGACGGATGGACGATTTCAGTTGCGTTACTTGCGCTTTGGCAGCCGCTAAAGCATCTTCGGCATCTTCCAATTCTTGTTTGGAAGTCGCATCTTCTTTCCACAATGCAGCTTCGCGTTTGTATTTTTTATCGGCGCTACGCAATGCGATTTCAGCAGATGCCAATTGCGCTTTATAGGTATCGAGCTTGGCTTTTTCGGTGTTTAAGGTATTGGTTTGCGTGGTGGAATCAATATCCGCGATTCGGTCGCCTTTTTGGATTTCCTGACCCAGTTTGACATACAGCTTTTTAATCTGGCCGGAAGCCTGCGCGCCGACTTCCACCAAGTTTGACGGTGAAATTTCACCGGTCGCGGAAACAGTTTGGCGAATGCTGGTGCGCTTCACCGGCTCGGTAATGTAATTCACCTTATCGGCCGGTTTGAAATAGCTCCATGCCGCATAAGCCAGCGCGGCTACGATTGCCGCACCCAACACCCATTTGATTGTTTTTGCCATGATTTTTTAGCTGCCTGATTTGTGTGTTCGCGTGCGGCTGAAGATTTTTGTCGCACAATGCCAACAGTTATTTGGAATAAATTTTAAAAACGGGAAAATTTTACTGGATTTCATTTCCCCAGCCAAGCCCAGAGAAATGCTTTTATAAAAATAACTCATTGTTTTTAATTATTTTTAATTATTTTTAATTATGGGGCTTAGGAAGCAAAATCATCAAAAAACCTGATAAGCTCCTAATATGAAACTAAAAAATAAGTATCAAAAGTTCAGCAAAATTTCAGAGCAAAAGTTT
>NZ_PDBT02000002.1:0-84811 GCF_002551535.2 Neisseria sp. N95_16 | reverse complement strand
CTGTTGTGCTTTTCGGTAACAGTAGGTTCCGTTGACGGAATGCCGTCTGATTTCCCGACTGACGGTGGCGGGATGACAACCGATGTTCTGTGCGATTTGGTTTAGGGGTAGGTTGCGGTAATGTCTGGAAATGTAGTATCTTTGGTGTGAGGTCAGTTGTGTGTAGGCCATATTGCAATCTTTCTTGTCAGGAAAGGCAGTATACTACCGCATACTGGCCTTTTCTGTTATTGGAAATTGCACTTGTTAGGCGAATGTAAGGGCCTTTGTCGATTGTCATCTTTTTGTAAAAATGGTATGTTGCAGAAAAATAACAATAATTCGGAGTTAATGGATGAAGAAAAAAGCATCGCAATATGTTTTGATCGCCCTGCTGGTGTTGGGCTTGGTGGCGAGTTTTCTGTACAGCCCGTCGTGGATGCAGCTTTGCTACGGCTTGGCGTTGTTTCTGCTCGGTATGCAGTGCATTGAAGAAGGCTTGCATAATGTTGCCGGCGGCAAACTGGCCAAATGGATGGAAAAATCCACCGCCACGCCGCTGAAAGGCGCATTGTTCGGCATGGGTGCGACCTTTGTGCTGCAATCTAGCACCTTGGTGTCGCTGCTGACGATTGCGTTTTTAAGTACCGGCATGATTCAGTTGGCGGGCGGTATCGCGATTATTTTGGGCACCAATTTGGGCTCGACCAGTGGTATTTGGCTGCTGGCTTTGGCCGGTCAAAGCGTGAGCTTGAGTCCGGCGGCGATTCCGATGCTGGTGTTCGGCATTGTGATTGGTTTTTTCAACAGCAAAACCAAAGCCATCGGCCGCGTGTTAATCGGCATTGCGCTGATTTTTCTGGGCGTGGACGCGATTAAAGAAGGCTTCCAAGCCTTTGGTGCAGGCATGGATTTCGGCAAAAGCCAAGTCGGTGGCATGGCTGAGCCGCTGATTTTCTTTGTGGTCGGCTTGTTGCTGACGGTGGTGTTGCAATCATCGCACGCCACGCTGATTTTGACGCTGGCGGCTTTGGCGGGCGGACAGGTCAGTCTGATGCAGGCGTTTGCTATTGCGGTAGGTTCCAACGTCGGCAGCAGCACCACCACTGCTTTGGTCGGCATGCTCGGCAGCGACCGCAACGGCCAGCGCTTGGCCTTGGCGCATGTGGTGTTTAATTTGGTGACGGCGGCGTTGTGTTTGCTGCTGTGGTGGCCGCTCACGCGCTTGGTATTGTTGCCCGGCGAATGGTGGGGCATGAGTCCGTTGCTGCAATTGGCGATGTTCCACACCTTATTTAACCTGCTCGGCATTGCCGTATTTTGGAAACTACAAGGCCGTTTTGCGGCGCTGTTGCAACGCTGGTTACCGGATAAAGCGGCGGAAGACGTGTTGCTGCCGGAAAACCAAGCCGTGTTGGCACCGCGCTACCTGCATGAAAACCTGCTGCGCGCCGACGATACCGCTTTGGTGGCGATTGAAAAAGAAGTTTACCATTTGGGTCGCGCCAGTATCGAAGCGATGTGTCATGCGATTTATGTGCCCAACGAGGCGTTTTACAGCGATGAGTCCGATGAGGGTAAAACTTTGTCTGCACCGCCTGCACCACTCGAACTGGATGCCACACAAGTTTACGAACGACAAATCAAACCGCTTTACAGCGCGATTTTGGACTTTGCCGGCAAGATGGATTTGGAAGAGGAAGAACAGCAGAAACAACTTAACCATGCATTCGCCGCTGCTTGGCAGATGGTTGAGATGGTTAAAGAAAGCAAGCACTTACAGAAAAACATGCAGCAGTACTTGACTGCCGGAGGCTCGGCCGCCGAACGCGATTATCTGCGCCTGCGCCGCCATGTATTCAAAACCTTGCGCTTATTCCGCCGCATTGGCGGCATGGAAGCGGGAGCAGAGCGCAATGACTTGATGCAGCAATTAAACGTGCATACCGAAACGCTGGAAACCTTCCGCGGCCGCGTGATGGTGAAGCTGAAAAATGAAGAGTTGAACGGCTGGCAAACGTCTTCGCTGCTGAATGACATCAACTATGCCCGCCGAATTGGTCGCGGCGCTTTGGAAATTTTGAGCCTGCAAAATACGCAGGTCACGGCAGAAAACGTGGCAGATAGGCCGTCTGAAGAATTGGCTGGGTAAATCTGTTTACAATACAACAAGCCGTCTGAAAAACCTTTTTCAGACGGCCTGTTGTTATCTGTTTACCGCTTAAATCTTACACGCACCGCCGACGCAGTTGTCGTCTTCGCTTTCCGCGTCCACACCGCCTTCAACTGCCACGCCGTCGAAGTCGCCGAGTAAATCGTCTAAGTTGTCCAAATCAAAATCTTGTTCGCTCATGGTTGGTCTCTTTATGGGGTGTTAAAAATCAAGTTAGCCATATTATTAGGCCGATGAGTGCAGTTATCAAGCGCACTTATCGGCCTTTACACTTAATGGCCGATAATGTCGGTCGCTTCTGATTTGTCGTGTGTGCCGAAACGGTCGACCAGCGTGCGGCTGGCTTCATTCAAGCCGATGACTTCGACTTCCGCACCGGCTTTGCGGTAACGCAACACCACTTTATCCAAGGCAGACACGGCGGTCACATCCCAGAAGTGGGCGTGGGTCAGGTCGATGGTGACGTTTTTTATGTCGTTGCGGCTGAAATCGAAAGCGGCGTTAAAATCATCGGATGAGGCGAAAAACACCTGTCCAACCACGTCATAACGTAAGGCTTGGCCTTCGCGCGATTCGCGTATGCTCATGTAGCGGCCGATTTTGTTGGCGAAAAACAGCACCGAGAGCAGCACGCCGGCAAACACGCCCAAAGCCAGATTGTGGCTGTACACCACAATGCCGACAGTCGCCAACATCACCACATTGAAGCCAATCGGGTGGGTTTTCAATTCTTTGACCGACTGCCAGTTGAACGTGCCGATCGACACCATAATCATCACCGCCACCAGCGCCGGCATCGGAATCACTTTCAGAATATCACTCAAAAACACCACCATAATCAGCAGGTAAATACCCGCCAGCAGCGTGGATAAGCGCGTGCGGCCGCCGGATTCGACGTTAATCACCGATTGGCCAATCATCGCGCAACCGGCCATGCCGCCGAACAAACCGCTCACAATGTTCGCCACGCCTTGGCCTTTGCACTCGCGGTTTTTGTCGCTTTCGGTTTCGGTCATTTCATCGACAATCGTCGCCGTCATCAGCGATTCGAGTAAGCCCACTGCCGCCAAACTCAAGGAATAAGGCAGGATAATCAATAAGGTATCTAAATTGAGCGGCACATCAGGCAACAGGAACACCGGCAGCGTGTCGGGCAGCTGCCCCATGTCGCCGACGGTGCGCACATCAATGCCGAGCCACACGGTTAAAATGGTCAGGCCGACAATGGTTACCAGCGGCGATGGAATGATTTTGCCCAGCGTCGGAATACGCGGAAACAGATAAATCACCGCCAAACCGGCCGCCACCAGCGCGTAGGTGTGCCAAGTAGTGTTTTGCAGCTCGGGCAGTTGCGCCATGAAAATCAAAATCGCCAGCGCGTTGACAAAGCCGACCACCACCGCCCGTGCCACAAAGCGCATCAGCGAGCCGAGCTTGAGCCAGCCGGCAATGATTTGAATCACACCGGTGAGCAAAGTCGCGGCCAGCATATACTGCAAACCGTGTTCTTTCACCAAACCGGCTAATACCAAGGCCATCGCGCCAGTGGCCGCCGAAATCATCGCCGG
Source organism: Neisseria sp. N95_16 (assembly GCF_002551535.2). Taxonomy (NCBI): domain Bacteria; kingdom Pseudomonadati; phylum Pseudomonadota; class Betaproteobacteria; order Neisseriales; family Neisseriaceae; genus Neisseria; species Neisseria sp. N95_16. The sequence goes on along the minus strand of NZ_PDBT02000002.1, from coordinate 81,091 downwards.
ACGGCCGCCGGCAAAGCTGATGACTACCGCAATACAAAACGAAGCATACAGGCCGACTTGTGGATCGACACCGGCAATAATCGGAAAAGCAATGGCTTCGGGAATCAAAGCCAGCGCCACCACCAAGCCTGACAGCACGTCTCCGCGGACGTTGCCGAACCATTGTTGCTGCCAAGTGGGGACGGATGAAGAAAGTGTGGTCATGCGTGTTTCCTGTTGATAATTTGAATGAATATGTGAGATCGTCTGAAAGGCCGGTAGGGGGGTGAACCCACCATGATGGTTTGTTGGTTTATCATGCTGCTGTGTAAAGCGAAAAGGTGGGTTGACCCCCCCATACGTTGATGGGTATGGTTTGTTCATCAGGGATGAGTTCACCCGATTTCCGGCAAAACCTAAGGCCGTCTGAAAAGCAAATACTTGTTTTCAGACGGTCTTTATCCGAGGTAAAGCCTTATTTCGCGTCTTTAAAACCGCGTTTCAAATGCACCATCAACAAAGCCACAGCAGCGGGAGTCACACCAGAAATGCGGCCTGCCTGCCCCAGTGTTTCAGGGCGGTGGGCGTTGAGTTTTTGCTGCACTTCCGCCGATAAGCCTTTGACTTTGCTGTAATCAATGTCGTTCGGCAGCTTCAGCGTTTCAATATCGCGGCGGCTGTCGAGTTCTTCGTTTTGGCGGTCGATATAGCCTTGGTATTTCACTTGAATTTCGACTTGTTCCACCACATCGTTGTTTAACGTTTCAGACGGCGTGGCACCTTCCAGCGTCATCAGCGCGGTGTAATCGACATTCGGGCGGCGCAACAAGTCGTGCAGGTTGGCTTCGCGCGAAAGCTTTTGGCCGAACACGCGGATTTGTTCGCTTTCGGCCAGCTTTTGCGGCGTGTACCAAGTGGTTTTCAGGCGTTGGATTTCCTGCTCGATGGCATCGCGTTTCTCGTTGAAGGCACGCCATTGTGCTTCGGTGACCAAGCCGATTTTGTGGCCGTCTTCGGTGAGGCGCATATCGGCGTTGTCTTCGCGAAGCTGCAGGCGGTATTCGGCGCGGCTGGTGAACATGCGGTAAGGCTCGTTCACGCCTTTGGTAATCAAATCGTCGACCAATACGCCCAAGTAGGCTTGCTCGCGGCGCAGCAACAGCGGATCTTTTTCGCGCACATACTGCACGGCGTTGGCACCGGCCAGCAAGCCTTGTGCCGCCGCTTCTTCATAGCCGGTGGTGCCGTTGATTTGGCCGGCAAAGAAGAGGCCGGCAATGGTTTTGGTTTCCAAGCTGGCTTTGAGGTTGCGCGGGTCGAAGTAGTCGTATTCGATGGCGTAACCGGGGCGCAGAATGTGGGCATTTTCCAAACCTTTCATCGAGCGCACAAGGGCGAGCTGGATATCGAAAGGCAGGCTGGTGGAAATGCCGTTGGGGTAGTATTCGTGCGTGGTCAGGCCTTCGGGTTCCAAGAAAATCTGGTGGCTGTCTTTGTCGGCAAAACGGTTGATTTTGTCTTCGATAGAAGGGCAGTAACGCGGGCCCACGCCTTCGATTTTGCCGGTAAACATCGGGCTGCGGTCGAAGCCGGAGCGAATGATGTCGTGGGTTTGAAGGTTGGTGTGGGTAATCCAGCACGACACTTGGCGTGGGTGCAAATCGGTCGAACCGCGCACCGACATCACCGGCACAGGGGTATCGCCCGGCTGCTCGGTGAGTTGGGAAAAATCAATCGTGCGCCCGTCGATACGCGGCGGCGTGCCGGTTTTCAGACGGCCTTGCGGCAGATTCAATTCTTTCAGACGGCCTGACAAACCTTGTGCAGCTGGATCACCTGCACGGCCACCGGCGCAGTTTTCCAAACCGATGTGGATTTTGCCGGCCAGAAACGTGCCCGCCGTCAACACCACCGCGCGTGCTTTAAATTCCACGCCCATGGCGGTCACCACGCCGCTGGCACGTTCGCCGTCGAGCGTGATGTCTTCCACCGCTTGTTGGAACAAATCCAAGTTTTCTTGGTTTTCCAGCATTTCGCGGATGGCGGCTTTGTACAAAATGCGGTCGGCCTGTGCGCGGGTGGCACGCACAGCAGCGCCTTTGGAGGCATTCAAGCGGCGGAATTGAATGCCGGACATATCGGTCGCCAAGGCCATCGCGCCGCCGAGCGCATCGACTTCGCGCACCAAATGGCCTTTGCCGATGCCGCCGATAGACGGGTTGCACGACATTTGGCCGAGTGTTTCAATATTGTGGGTGAGCAGGAGCGTTTGCGCGCCCATGCGTGCGGCAGCAAGCGCGGCTTCCGTACCGGCGTGGCCGCCGCCGACGACGATGACGTCGTAAGTTTTGGGGTAAATCATGTTGGACATAGTAGATTGAGGTTTCAGACGGCCTGATGGAATGAAGGTGTGTGTTTGGGGTTTGCTTATGCGTGAGGCCGTCTGAAAAAGTAATAGAATTTAAAATAAACGTGTGATTGTACGCTGTTTTTCAGTCGGATTAAAGGCCATCTGAAACAGAATTTCAGACGGCCCGAAACCTTTGCAAAATCTTCATCTTTGGCACATTTCTTCGTTATGCGCTGCTCGAAAGCTTGCCTATCTAAGTGATATGTCTGCGCTTTCTGCGCTGCTCTCACTTCGAACTATACTCAAATCTGAAGTTTTGCAAAGGTCTCGGTCTTGAAATGGGTTTTAGCTTTCTCGGCGCAACAAGGCAAAACCTTCTACTTTATTGCGTGGGCGCGCGCCCTGCCAAAGTTTCGTCCAGCCTTGCGGTGCGGCGGTGTTTTGCGGCTGCTGCACCAAGCGGTAGCGGCAGCTTGGGTTGTCGGGTTGCAAATCCCAATTGCTGTATTGCGCCCAAGCGATGCGGCTGCGGTGGTCTTGTTTGTCCACGCTGATGCACTCATGACCTTCGCTGAATTGGTGGCGTAATTCAGGATAAAGCGATAATTCCATTTGTTTGACTACTGGCGCGTAACTCTTGGCGGCATCCAGCCACGGCAGCCATAAGGTCATCAGCAAAGCCCAAGTCAGCGTGACACCGGCTGCCCAGTTGGTCACGGCTTGGCGGCCGCGGATGTGTTTGCGGGTGATCGCCCACAGCCACAAGGGTGTAAACAAGGCTGCTACCGCCATGGGGAACGGGCTGATTTCAGGCAGGTAATACGGGCTGAAATACGCTGCGCGTTCGGCCAGTTTTGCCGGCCAGCCGTAATTCATGGCCGCAAAACCGACCCACATAAAAGCGGCCAGTAAGCCGAAGGCCATGATGCCGAACCAGTTGATAAATGCCGCCGCGCCACGACGTAAGCCGTTTAGTTGTGCCGCACCGAACAGCGCCAATGGCGGCATCAGCCAAATCAAATGGTCTTGGAAACGTTGCGGATTAAAGGCTAACAGCGCGGTCGCCAAAATCAACCATGCCAAACACAAACCACTCCAGCTTTGCGCGTTCATTTTGGTTCGGCTGAACGTCCACACCGCCAACGGCCAAGCGGGTAGGGCAAACCAGAGCAGGTTTTTCAGATAATAAGGCAGGTTAAAGGCCGTCTGAAAATCAACCAGTCCGCCGTAGGTGCCGAACAGATAAGCATCACGCCATGTTTCAAACCATTGCGGCTGCAAATACAACAGCAACAGCGGATACACCACCATCAGTGGCAGGGCGAATGCAAAGGCACCGATGAGGGTCAGGTAATAGCGCTTGAACTGCCATTGCGGATGCAGCACCAAGGCAAATGCCATCACGATTAAGGCCAAAGGCAATAAGAAACCGGCTGTCAGCGACAACAGCGCCCAACCGCCGCCCAACAGCAGCGCACCGACGATCACGCGCTTGTGTGCTAGTGAAAAACCACACAACACCATGCCCAGCGCGGCAAACACGGCCGATATGTCGCTGATAAAGTGCGCCATCTGCAATAAACCGATGCTGCCGATTAAAATCAGCACCACGCTGCGGCCGTGATGACGGCCTAAAAAATTAAAACCGGCAAAACCGCACAACAGTAAACCGATGGCGGTAAAAAACACGCTGGCAAAGCGCGTGGTGGCATACGCATCGGCTGCCCAAGGCGAGAGCAGTGCTTGAAAGGCGCCGGCTACCCATAAATACACCGGCGAAATATGGAAATTCTGCTGCTCGAATACATGCGCCACCAACGGCGAAGCGGTGCCATTGAGCAGGGCTTCGGTGGCGGTGAACAAACCTGATTCGTCGGGGTTCCACAAATCATGCGAAAATACGCCCGGCCACAACCAAGCGAACACCATCAGCAGCAAAAGCCAAGGTTTTTCGTGGGTTTTAGCAGGTTTGCGGGAATCCGGTGGCGTGTAGGTCAGCATGATGCGGCGGTTTCAAAAATCTAAAAGATGCGCTAGTGTAACAAATTACGGCCAAATCGGGGAATGCTTGAATGGAACGGTTTGGGCTATGCTTTCTTTCAGACGGCCTTTTTGAGCATGAGGCCGTCTGAATACAAAAAAGACTGCCAAAGCAGTCTTTTTTTTCATCGGGCAATTAGCGTTTGAACAAGTTGCCGAATTTGTTGTTGAATTTGTCCACGCGACCGGTGGTGTCAACGATTTTTTGTTGGCCGGTGTAGAATGGGTGGCACAAAGAGCAAACTTCGATGTTGAAGTTTTCTTTTTCCATCGCAGATTTGGTCACAAATTTGCTGCCGCAAGAGCAGGTCACGGTGATTTCGTGGTAGTTAGGGTGAATACCTTGTTGCATGTTGTTTCCTTTCGATTAAGCGGGCATAGGGGTTTTACCTATGCTTCAAGACAAGGGTGCGATTATTGCTATTTTTTGCTGCTTCGTCAAGCAGATATTGCGGCATTGGGTGGGTTTTGCAACAGGGCGGTGCGAATATTATCGAATGGCGGGCGAAACTTGTGTGGTATTGTGTGTCTAACTGAAATTGAATTTGGATTGATGATTTTGTAAGGAAATGCAATGAAAGCAAAGCTGTTTTTGGTATTGTTGAGAACACTCGGCAAATGGCTGCCGGCATCGTACAGCAAGCCGTTTGGTAAATTAGCTAAGAAAATCCGCGCGCGCTTGCCCGCCAAATTTCGCCGCATTTGGGCAGCAATATCAATATCGAAAAAGGGGCGTATGTGTTGCGAGACACGGTAGTCGGCGATCATTCGGGCATCGGGGTGGCCTGCGAAATCTGCTACGGCTTGACCATCGGCAACAATGTAATGATGGGGCCTGAATGCCTGTTTTATTCCAACAGCCACAAATTCGATAAAGAAACCAAACAGTTTTCCGGCTATACCGACACCAATCCGATTGTGATTGAAGACGATGTGTGGATTGGCCGCCGCGCCATCATTATGGGCGGCGTGACCATCGGCAAAGGTTCGATTATCGGTGCCGGTGCCGTGGTGACCAAGAGCGTGCCGCCGTATTCTTTGGCTGCGGGTAATCCGGCGGTGGTGAAGAAGAATTTATTGGATTAAATTCAACGACAATACAAAAGGCCGTCTGAACCCTAATATTTTCAGACGGCCTTTGTTTATTTATCAAACTTACTTGGCAACCACGCCGCAGTATTTGCGTGCGCCACCGCCACCCAATGCAGCAGGGTGGTCGCTGTAGTTATCTCCACCGGCGTGAATCATCAGCGAGCGACCTTTGAGCGAGTTGATTTTCTTAATGCGCGGCGCCACAACCGGCTGGATATGGCCGTTGGCATCCACCGCTAAGGCAGGCAAATCGCCCAAGTGGCCGCTGTCATCCCAAGGGCCTTTGTGTGCGCCGGTTTTCTTAGGATCCCAGTGGCCGCCGGCTGCCAAACCTTCTACCAGCTTACCGTCTTTTTCTTTGGCCGCACAGCTTGGGTTTTCATGCACGTGGAAGCCGTAAATGCCTTGTGCCAAACCTTCGATTTTCGGGGTAAACACCGCACCGTATTTGCTCTGGCTGATGCGCACTTCACCCGCCACTTTATCGCCGTTTTGCGCGTCCAGCAGCGACATCGGCACCACAATATCCGCCGGCGCGGCATAGGCGGCAGCGGTCATACTCAATAAAACGGCAGTCAGTAATGTCTTCATCAGTTTCTCCTTAATCTTTGTGAATGCGTATATTGGTTCAATATACTGATTTGATTATAACGGATTCTGTCAACAAGCCAACAGGCCGTCTGAAATTTTTCAGACGGCCTGTTCACGAGATAACGTTTTTAGCGTGTTCCCACACCAAAACGCCGATCCAGCACGCCATACAGCCAACCGGCCAAACCGACCACCACCAGCATACGCAACACATGAAACGCCGTTACCAGCGGCACACCCAGTTGCAACACTTTGGCAGTAATGGTCATTTCCGCCACGCCGCCGGGCGCGAGTCCCAGCCCTAAAGTGGGCAGCGGAATATCCGACCACGCGGCCAACAGTTGGGAGACGCCGGCGGTCAGCAACAAGCTAATGCACACCAACACAGCGGTAACCGACAACAATCGCGGTGCGGCACGGAAAAAATCAGGGCGGAATTTGGTGCCGAGCGACCAGCCGATTAAGAGTTGGCCTGCCCATGACAATTCTTTCGGCATGACCGACAAATGCACACCGCAGACGGTCAGCAACACCGCTGCCGCCAAAGGGCCGAATGTCCACGGGTTTGCCCAGCCGCGCTTTTGAAACAGCCAACCCATGCCGACGCAACAGGCAATCAGCAGCACTAGGCCGCCGTAATGGACGCCGCCTTTGTCGATAATGGACGTATCCAAGCCGTGATAATCCATAAAGCGGTAGAAAAATGGCACGATGGTCACCACCATCAACACCCGCAGCGAGTGTGCAGCCACCACTTTATCCACGCGTGTGCCGTGTTGTTCGGCCAAAGTCGCCATTTCACTCGCGCCGCCGACTGCTGCCGCAAACCACGCGGTTTTGAAATCGACACCGGCAAAACGGTGCAGCAGCAGCGTGCCGAACAGGCTTAAGATTAAAGCAAACAACATACCGGCGCCCAGCCACAGCGCATTGGTGCCAATCATGCCGACCATTTGCGGCGTGAAATACAGCCCCAGCGACATGCCGATGATGCACAAGCCGATTTTGCGACCAGAAGGCAGGGCGCGGATATTGACACCACCGATGGACAAAGTCGCACAAGCGAGCAGAGAGCCGAGCAGCCACGGAATCGGCAGGTTGAGCAGATTGGCCAACAGCGCGCCCGTGAGCGCGGCGGCAAAACCGGGCAGATAAGGAAGAAAACGGTTCATGGTTTGCGGGGGAAATCGTTATGGTTATAGGCCGTCTGAAAGTTTTCAGACGGCCTGAATGTTTTCATGATACCAAGAAAACAGCCACGCTGGATTCAGGCGGCTGTTGTCATGCGTTAGGCAGTTTGTTTGCGGCGACGCAACCAGCGGAAAACCGGCAGCAACACCATCAACAAGGCCAATGCCCACAATACTTTGGTAATTGGGCCATGGAACAACACTCCCAAATCGCCTTGCGAAATCGACAATGCGCGGCGCAGGCTGGACTCCATCAGTTCGCCCAATACATAGCCCAAAATCAAGGCAGATAATGGGAAATTGAGTTTGCGCAGGAAGTAACCCAATACGCCCAAGCCCACCATCAACACCAAGTCAAACGTGGTGCTGTGAATTGCGTATACGCCGACAAAGCTCACGGCAGCGATGGCCGGAATCAGGATGTAATTAGGGATGTTCAACAGCTTGGCGAAGAAGCCGACCAATGGAATGTTGAGCAACAGCAAAATCACGTTACCGATAAACAGCGACGCAATCAAGCCCCATACGATGTCGGGCTGCTCGCTGAAGAGCTGTGGACCCGGCGTGATGTTGTACAAAGTCAGCGCGCCCATCATCACGGCGGTGGTGCCGGAGCCGGGTACGCCCAAGGTCAGCATCGGAATAAACGAACCACAAGCCGAAGCATTGTTGGCCGCTTCAGGTGCAGCTACGCCGCGCAAGTCGCCCTCACCGAATTTGCCCGATGCGCCGGCGAGTTTTTTCTCGTTGGTGTAAGTCATCGCGCTGGCAATGGTGGCACCCGCGCCCAGTAAAATGCCGACCACAAAACCAACCACGCCGCTGCGTACCATGGTGCCGAAGGCAAACAGAAATTCTTTCACGTTAAACAGGGCGCGTTTGCCTTGTTCCAACGCTTTTTGGCCGCGTTCGGTGTGTTCCAGCATAATCAGGATTTCGCTGACGCTGAAGAAACCGATCACGATGGTGGTGAACTGAATGCCGTCTGAAAGGTTGACCGAGTCAAACGTGAAGCGGTACACGCCGGTTACGGCATCCACACCCACGGTGGCCAAAGCCAAACCGATTAAGGCGGCCACAGCAGTTTTAATCGGCTGATCGCCCACTAAGCCGCTCAAGCAGGTAATGGCAAACACCATCAGCACAAAATATTCGGCAGGACCAAACGCAATCGCCCAGTTGGCCAACAGCGGTGCGAACAACACCACGCCCAAAGTGGCGATGATGCTGCCGGTAAACGAGCTGACAGCAGAGAGCGACAAGGCAATGCCGGCTTTACCCTGTTTGGCTAGGGTCATGTCTTTCGGGTTCACGCCGGCAGCTTTGGCCACCATCGCGGTTTGCAGCCAATCTTGACCGCCCACGCTACCACCCGCACCGAAGCTGATGGATTTAGGATCTTTTTTCAGTGCTTCGGCCAAATCGTTCAAATTTTGCAAAGGCGAGTCGGCATTTACCGCCACCATGCCGTAGTCGGTGCCGACAGCCGCCAACCAGCGCACGTCGTTTTCGGTGTATTGACCGAATTTGCCTTGTGCCAAGTTCAACAGCGAACCGGTCGAGAAGGCCACAATCGCATCGCCGTTGGCCGGCTCGTTGGCCACGATTTTATTGTAGGCCACTGCACCCACGCCGCCCGGCATATAGGTTACACGCATTGGTTTTTTCAGTTGGTCGGTGTCTTTCAAGCCGGTTTGTGCCAGCTTACAAGTCAAGTCAAAACCGCCGCCCGGTTTGGCTGGTGCGATACATTCAGGTTTTTTGGTTCGCCCGCTTCAGCAGTGTCTTTGTTACAGCCGCTCAAGGCCAAAGTAGCCAAAGCGGCCAAGCTGATTGCAGCGGTAGTGGATTTGCGGAACATGTAGTCTCTCCTTACATTGAGGTAAAAGCTCGGCAGCGTTATCTTGTTGCGGCTTCTTTGTTGACAATCTTTGCGAAATTAAAAGAATCATCAAGTTTTATCAAGAAGAGATTAAAAATTTTAAGACCATTAAATCCATATAATTCAAAGGGAAATAAAAATTTCGTGCTAGAAAATGAGCAAGTGATTAGGATATTTTAAATCCTGTTAAGATAAAAATTAATGATTTTAATGATGGCTGCGCTGGTGTGATTGAGGCTGCTGTTGTCGCACTTAATGGGAATGGAGTGGATTTTTTATGTTGTTGTTTGTCATTGGTTTATATGGGTGAGATAAAGACATCGATGTCTTTAATGGTTTACCGGTCACAAAATATTAATATTTTGATGATTTCAGCAGAAGATTTGGCAAAATACCATAAAAAAGCTTCGTTTGGCCTGAAAAATATCAGACCAAACGAAGCTTTTCACCAACCGATTGAATCGGGGTCTGTCAGGTTTTAGCCACGGCGCCAAGTAGTCACGCCGGATTTGTCTTCCAGAATAATGTTTTCTGCCGCCAATACATCACGGATGCGGTCGGATTCTGCCCAATTCTTATCGGCGCGCGCCTGTTTGCGGGCTTCGATCAGCGCTTCGATTTCTTCGTTAGACAGGCCGTCTGAAACGCTGCCGCCTTGTAAAAACTCAGTTGGGTCGCGTTGCAACAGGCCGATGGTGCCGCCCAAATGTTTCAGGCAGGCGGCGAGGTCGGCGTTTTGCGTTTTGTTGACTTCATTTGCCAGCTCAAACAACACCGCCATGGCCTGCACGGTGTCGAAATCATCATCCATCGCGGCTTGGAAGCGGCGCACATAATCGTTGTCCGCATTAAAGCTTTCAGACGGCATGGTGTTTTTCAGCGCGGTGTACAAACGCGTCAACGAGCCTTTGGCATCGTCCAAATGCGCATCAGAGTAATTCAGCGGGCTGCGGTAATGCGCGCGCAAAATAAAGAAGCGCACCACTTCGGCATCATAGGCTTTCAACACATCGCGGATGGTGAAGAAATTACCCAGCGATTTCGACATTTTTTCGCCGTCGACACGGATAAAACCATTGTGCAACCAATATTTCACATGGCTTTCAATCGCTTTGCCGCCGTGGTTGTGGCCGCACGAATGACCGTGGGCACCAACGCTTTGGGCGATTTCGTTTTCATGGTGCGGAAACTGCAAATCCGCGCCGCCGCCGTGAATATCGAACGTATCGCCAAAGAGGTTTTCACTCATCGCCGAGCATTCAATATGCCAACCCGGACGGCCTTGACCCCAAGGGCTTTCCCAAGCCGGCTCGCCCGCTTTGGCCGCTTTCCACAACACAAAATCCAACGGATCGCGTTTGAAACCATCCACTTCCACGCGTTCGCCCGCGCGCAAATCATCCAGCGATTTGCCCGACAGCTGGCCGTAAGCGGCAAACTCGCGCACGGCGTAATACACATCGCCATTCTCTGCCGCATACGCCTTGCCCTTGGCAATCAAGCGCTCAATCATCGCAATCATCTGCGGAATATTTTCCGTGGCTTTCGGCTCGACATCCGGACGCAATACGCCCAAAGCCGCCGCATCTTCATTCATCGCTTCAATAAAACGCGCCGTCAACTCGCCGATGGTTTCGCCGTTTTCCGCCGCACGCACAATGATTTTGTCGTCAATATCGGTGATGTTGCGCACATAAGTGAGCGGATAATCACGTTCACGCAGCCAGCGCGCAATCATGTCGAACACCACCATCACACGCGCATGGCCGAGATGGCAATAGTCGTACACGGTCATGCCGCAAACGTACATGCGCACGTTGGCCGGATCGATGGGGGTGAAAGGTTCTTTTTGACGGGTTAGGGTGTTGTAGATGGTTAGCATGGTAAGTCATTAAAATGTAATTCGGGAAAAATCATAACCACGGTCAATAATGAATTCAGAAAACTCATTTTGCTCATTGGCTGCAGGAAATTCTCGTTTAATCTCGCTTCGGATATTTTCAAGTAACGTTTTTGCAATCGGTTGAATGCCGCGCAAAGCCCTTTCATACCATTCAATTAAATCATCTTCAGTAATAATACTTTGGATTTTATTTCTCCAGCCGATTTGACTAAGTAGCGACATAATCACAGGCTGTTCAGCTTTTTTACAAACAATCACAATTTTATCCGCACTAATTGAGCCTACAATATCTTCTGCCAATTCTTCATCTAAAGACAAGTGTTTGACTTGAATAGCCGAGCCAAAGTTTGACCACATGTCCAAACCTCGGTCGGCTGCATTGGTTACGCCTACCCGGTAAATTTTAGCCGGAATTGTCAAATTTTCTCGGTTGAGCGGTATGATTTTTTCGGCAAATTGCTGATATTCCTCCCATAAATGCAATTTTTCTTGTGGGAAACTAACAGTAACCGTTACGCCTAATTCAGCAATCAACGCATCAAATAATGCATAGACAATAATTTCGTAAATTTTATCGATGCTTCTTTTCAGCCCTGGCTCAAACCAAAATAAATTCAAAAAATCAACTAATTGAAAATTTGAACTATCATGAATGTTGCAATATTTAACAGCTTGATTCATTTGTGAAAAACGATTCAAAAAACATTGGTAGATATAACTCTCAACGTCTCCTTTTTCACGATTTAGGTCTGCCAACACAGCTAATTTTTCGGGAGGCATAGCATTATTTTCAAAGAGATTATCTTGGAATTTTGCTGATGATGTTGAAACTCTTCCTAAGAATTTCCTGCATATTTCATCACGCCAACGTTTGGATTGATTGCGATATGTTTCTAAATTCAATATATCCAATCTTTGTATACATCGGTCATGATAAAGAATTTCTGCAATCTGAATAGGCTTGTATAAATGGACTCGGGACTTTTTAATAATATTGTCTAAGGCTTGTTTTGCTTCTTGCTGGGTAACTGACATCATACTGCCTCTAATAAATCTAATTGCCCACGCTTTTCAAATTTACCTGATAAAGCTTGAATCATATTTTCTGCAATTGCTTCGATTACAGGAACAGAAACAGAATTTCCTGCTACTTTTCTGACTTGAGAATAAGGAATATTGATTTTAAAACTATCGGGAAACCCTTGAAGTCTTAACATTTCTCTCCCAGTTAACCTTCGTACGCCGTTAACTACCAAATAATTATAGCTTCCTCCTGCACGCAAAGCGCATGAGTAAGGTAAAGGAGAAATGTTCCCACCGATATTTTCATGCCATACTGACGGTATTGGAGCAGGTTTCTTCAAAGCAGCAAAACGCTTTTGTCTTAAGGATTCAGATAAGAAATAACTGGCATCGACCGTACTTTCTTCTTCTAAAATTTCATTCAACGGTCGATAAAATCCAACCGGTTCAGGAAATTCAAAATAAACATTTTCACGAAATCCGACAATATAAATCCGTTCTCGCTTTTGAGGTAGTCCGAAATCTAAAGTATTCAATACTTGATAATAAACCGTATAACCCAACTGTTTCAATGTAGCTAAAATAACATTAAAAGTACGGCCTGAGTCATGAGTAGTCAATCGTTTGACATTTTCAAGTAAAAATGCACGAGGTTTTTTAGTTCTCAAAATTTCAGCAATGTTGAAAAATAAAGTGCCTCTTGTGTCTTCAAATCCTAACCCTTTTCCGGCAATACTGAACGGCTGGCAAGGAAAACCTGCCAATAAAATGTCATGATCAGGAATTTTATCTGGGGGAATATCATTGATATCACCAAAAGGTATTTCACCGAAATTAGCCTCGTACATCTTTTGTGCATATTTATCCCACTCAGATGAAAAAACATTACTACATCCTTGCTTCTCAAATCCTAAGCGGATTCCACCAATACCTGAAAATAAATCTATAGTGCGATACATTTTATTAACCTTAAACTTTTTCAGATGGCATCAATCTCCGATGCCGTCTGAAACTTTATCACTCTGCCTTAAACACGCTGGTATCGGTTTGCGGCTGATTCTCGGCAATCTCCAACGCGGCTGCTGCTTTTTCTGCGGCGGCTTTTTCTGCGTCCAAACGTTTTTTCTCGTTCAAATACATGCTGATTTGGCGCACCAGGTCTTGTGTGCCTTGGTGTGCCAGGGCGCTGATTTTAAACAGGCGCGGGGTGTTCATGTCGAATTCGAAGCGGTCGTCGGGCGCGGGGTAGTCCCAGCCGATTTGTTCGAGGAACTCGGCGGTGCGGCGCTCGGCTTCTTCGTCATCGAGCATGTCGAATTTGTTCAGCACCAGCCAGCGCGGTTTGGCGTGGAGTTCTTCGTCGTATTTGCGCAATTCGTTGATGATGGCCAAGGCTTCTTCGGCGGGGTTGACGGTTTCATCAAACGGCACCAAATCAACCACATGCAGTAATAAACCGGTACGCGAGAGGTGTTTGAGGAAGCGGTGGCCCAAGCCGGCACCCTCTGCCGCGCCTTCAATCAGGCCGGGAATGTCGGCCATGACGAAGCTGTTGTTTTCGTCCATGCGCACCACGCCCAAGTTGGGGTGTAAGGTGGTGAACGGGTAATCGGCCACTTTCGGGCGGGCAGCGGACACAGCGGAAATCAGCGTAGATTTGCCGGCATTCGGCATACCGAGCAGTCCAACATCGGCCAACACTTTCAATTCCAATTGCAGCGAACGCGCTTCGCCTTCTTCGCCCGGTGTGGCTTGCTTCGGTGCGCGGTTGACCGATGATTTGAAATGGATGTTGCCCAAACCGCCTTTGCCGCCGCGTGCCAAACAAACGCGCTGGCCGTGGTGAGTGAGGTCGGCGACAATTTCGTCGGTATCGATGTCGCGAATCAGGGTGCCGACGGGCATGTGCAGGGTGATGTCGTCCGCGCCAGCGCCGTAACGGTCGGCACCGTGGCCTTTTTCGCCGTTTTTGGCTTGGTAGCGTTTCACAAAACGGTATTCAACCAAGGTATTTAAATTTTCATCGGCTTCAGCCCACACGCTGCCGCCTTTGCCGCCGTCGCCGCCATCGGGGCCGCCGCGCGGCACGAATTTTTCACGGCGGAAACTGGCCGCGCCGTTGCCGCCTTTACCGGCGACCACTTCGATTTTTGCTTCATCAATAAATTTCATTCGGTTCTCAATATTTTTAAAAGTTGTTTGGTGTTTCAGACGGCCTATGGTGAGATTGTTTAAATAAAAAAGCAGGCCGTCTGAAAAAATAATGGGTTGAGAGTTATTATAAAGGATAAGTCAAGGGCTTGTGTGCTTATCTTCAGCGTGCGGTTGGGCTTGCATATTTGTAAATGGAAACTAATATCAATATCATTTAATTAACCACGCACAACTGCACAGAGAAAGGAACGCACATGGCTTACACTTTACCTGAACTGGGCTACGCCTATGATGCTTTGGAGCCGCATTTCGATGAAATGACGATGAACATTCACCACACCAAGCACCATCAGGCTTATGTCAACAATGCCAACGCGGCATTGGAATCGCTACCGGAGTTTGCCGATTTACCGGCGGAAGAGCTGATTGCGCGCTTGAAAGAATTACCGACCGACAAGCAAACCGTGTTGCGCAACAATGCCGGTGGCCATGCCAACCATTCTTTCTTTTGGAAAAATCTAAAAACCGGCACGAGCTTACAAGGCTGTCTGAAAGAAACCATCGAGCGCGATTTTGGTTCGGTGGATGAATTCAAAGCTGAATTTGAAAAAGCTGCTGCCAGCCGTTTCGGTTCGGGCTGGGCATGGCTGGTGTTAGACGGCGACCGCTTGAAAGTGGTGTCGACCGCCAACCAAGATTCGCCGCTGATGGGCGAAGACGTGGCCGGCTGCAAAGGCTACCCGATTATCGGTTTGGACGTGTGGGAACACGCTTATTATCTGCAATACCAAAACCGCCGTCCGGACTACATCAAAGCGTTTTGGAATGTGGTGAACTGGGACGAAGCGGCGAAGCGTTTTGAAGAAAAAGCCTAATCGCTGATGGATTTAAAAAAGCCGAGACCTTTGCAAAATCGCCATCTTTGGCACATTTCTTCGTTATGCGCTGCTCGAAAGCTTGCCTATCTTTGTGATATGTCTGCGCTTTCTGCGCTGCTATAACTTTGAACTGTACTCAAATCTGGGGTTTTACAAAGGTCTCAGGCCGTCTGAAACTTTTGGTTTCAGACGGCCTTTTTATTGTCGCTTACTTCGCCAATTCTTGATCAATTTCTTGATAAAGCTTGTTGAAATCCGGCTCGCCGACGAAAGTTTTGAGGATTTCGCCTTTTTTGTTGATGAGCACGGAAGTGGGGTAAACCTGCGTGCCGAAGGCTTTGCCGACGATACCGTCGTTGTCATACATCACGGTAAACGGCAGACCGTATTCTTTGACGTATTGATGCACGCTCTCAATCGGGTCAATCGGCTCGGCAATGCCCAACACTTGGAAATCTTTGCCCTGATAATCGTTGGCCATTTTGATGACTTTCGGCATTTCGCTCACGCAGCCGGGGCAGGACGGGAACCAGAAATTGATAAAGGTTACCTTACCTTGCAGGCTGGCGTTGTTAACCGTTTGGCCTTGCAAATCGGTCAGGCTGAATGGCGGTGCGGATTTGTTGTCGGGAATCAGGATAAAGGCCAGCAATGCGCCGACAATGGCCACGGCGGCGAGGGTAATCAGTTTTTTCATGCGATAAAGGATTCGAGTGAGGTTAACAGGTTGTCGGGAAAGCGGATGCTGCGGCCGCTGGCGGCATCGACGGGCATCAGCGTGATGTCGGCTTCAATGGTGTTTTTGCCGCTGTGTATCAATTCGATGGTTTGCGTCAGCAGCAGGTGGCGCGCGGTTAATTCTTTGATGTGGCTGTGTACGCGCAATTCGTTGCCGTCAACAGCGGGGCGGCGGTAGCGGATGTCGATACGGGCGACAACCAAATGCACGTTGTCCAGCAGCGATAGTAAACCGCGTTGGTCGAGAAACGTCCAGCGCGCTTCTTCGAGAAACTCAAGATAGCGCGCGTGGTTGACGTGGCCGTAGCTGTCGATGTGGTAATTTCGGACGCGGATATTCATGGGTTTATGAGGCCGTCTGAAAATATAGGCGATGCGGGCTATGTGTTTTCAGACAGCCTATCAAAGAAATTAATTTAAATTCAAGGGTTGAAACGCTTCACGCGCCAATGGTTCGGCTTCCAAGTCGGTGATGACGGTGGAGAGCTGGATATCGAACCATTCGTTGAAAATATCGGCGTGCAAATCCGGCCACTCGCTTTCGTCTTCGCACCAGTCGGCCAGCTCGGCGGCGAAAATGTCTTCAAAGCGCGATTCGATTTCGTCCCACACTTCGTCGGAAGTTTCGCACGGGCGCACGAGATAGGCATTGGCATCGGCCTGTAAATCTTCCAAAGTCAAATCGGCCAGATGGTTGCCGGGCAGGGATTGCAGCCAGTTCCAAAATGGATCGAGCGGCACGAGTAAAAAGACGCTGCGGTTGACTTCGTACATGGTGGTTTCCTTTTGTTGAGTAGAGCGGTTGACCCGGTCTTTTTGCGCTGACCGTAATGGAATAATAGCCCAAAGGTGGTGTCATGCAAAGGTCTCGGCACATTTTTTCGTGATGCGCGGTGTGATGTTGAATGACACTCACATCGGGGTTTATAAAGTATTGAGGCCGTATGAACGCAATATAGGTTTCAGACGGCTCGAGACCTTTGCAAAATCCCTATCTTTGGCACATTTCTTCGTTGTGCGCTGCTACAACGTTGAACTGTACTCAAATCTAGGGTTTTACAAAGGTCTCGGTCTGTAAATCTTACGACAAATTAATCCAAGCGGATCATGTCGCTGTCGGCCGGCTGGAGATTTTCCCAGTCGTCTGTCGGGGCGGCGGTGTCGAGTTCGGCTGCTTCGATAGGCGCGTTTTGTGTGGTGCTGCCGCTGTCGACCAAATCATCGATGTCGATATCTTCGTCGGTACTTTGCACGGCTTGGCCGCCGGTTTGCTGATTGCGCACGCGCATGTATAAATCACGGGTGTAACTGTATTTGTCGATAGCGGCACCTTCCAAGCTGTCGGTCAAATCAAGCAGGCTTTCGCGGGTGTTGACAGCGTTGAGTGCGGTGGTGCTCCAGCGGCCGGCGCTGGTTTCAAACACGGCATTTTTTACCAGATAGGCTACGGTCACAGCGGTGCCTAAGGTGTCGCGCACAGTAGAAGGCCCCATCAGTGGCACAACAAAGTAATTGCTGTTTTTCCAGCCCCATGAAGCCATGGTGTCACCCAAGGAGTTTTTATTGTTCGGCACGCCGCCTGCGCCTGCCACGTCAATCAAACCGCCCAAGCCGAAGGTGGTATTCAGGCCGACACGCACCAAATCTTCGCTGGCGCGTTTGATGTCGAGACGCAATACGTTGCTGCCGAAGCTGACCACGTCACGCAAGTTGTTGAAGAAATTGCTCACGCCGGTGCGCACGGGCTGTGGCGTGACTTTACGGTAGCCGCGGGCAACAGGCGCCATGACATATTGGTCGGCTTTATCGTTAAACTTGGATACGGCGCGGTTGTAGGGCTCGTAAGGGTCGGCCGGATTACGTTCGGCAAAGGCCGGTTGGGCAGCGAATAAGCTGATGAGCAGCAGGGAAGCAGCAGTTTTTCTCATGGGGTCACCCAGTCTTTAATTTCGTACAAATCAGTCAGCGCACGCACTGATTCGGGAATGTGGCGCAGTTCGACGGCTTTGTTTTTTAAACGCAATGCGGTCAGCAGCAGCGACACGCAGGCGGAATCGGCGCGGCTGACATGGCTTAAATCAAGCGCGCTGGTTTCGTTCAGACGGCATTGCTGTTCGAATTGGCGGTAGGCTGAATCGGTGACGGTTTTGACGGTGATGTCACCGCTAAGATACAGCACGTTGTCGCGAAGTTCTGAATTCATGAGGTTTTGAGTCTATGCAGTTTGGCGTAAAAAGGCACGGCCAAAGCCGTGCGCTTAAGGATTATTTGCCGCTGTTTTTGGCTTTTAAGTCGGCAATCAGGCCGTCGATGCCTTTGGCTTTAACGGTTTCGCCGAATTGGTTGCGGTAAACGGTCACCAAGCTCGCGCCTTCAACGGCCACGTTGTACACGCGGTAGCGGTTGCCGCTTTGGTAGGTGGTGAAATCCATGTTGACCGGTTTTTCGCCGGCGGCGCTCACTTCAGCGCGCACGGTGATTTCTTTACCGTTGCGGGCAACCACCGGATTGTCTTTTACATTCACTTTGGCATTTTTGAATTTCATCATGGTGCCGGAGTAGGTGCGGATCAACAGGGTTTGGAATTCTTTGGTCAAAGCCTGTTTTTGCGCATCAGTGGCGGTGCGCCAAGGGTTGCCCACGGCCAGAGCAGTCATGCGTTGGAAATCGAAATAAGGCATGGCGTAGGCTTCGGCTTTGCGGCGGGCGGTGTTGGCATCGCCGCTTTTCAAGATGGTCAGAACCTGAGTCGCGTTTTGGCGGATCTGGTTCACGGCATCGGCAGGCGCGGCAGCCGCTAAGCTGATGCTCAATAAACCAATGCTCAAGGCGCTGAAGAATGCTGATTTTTTCATGATTTGTGTATTCCTAAATTAAAAATATTGTTGTGTTTATGGGGCAGAGTCTGCGTTGGCCGAAGTGGCTGCATCAGAGTCGCCAGATTGTTTTTCGGCAAAGCTGGTCATGAATTTACCGATTAAGTTTTCCAATACCATGGCCGAGCTGGTGACGCTGATGGTGTCGCCTTCGGCCAGATTGTCCATATCGCCGCCTTGCATCAGGCCGATGTATTGTTCACCCAACAGGCCGGAAGTGAGGATTTGGGCGGAAACGTCTGTGCTGAATTCGTATTGTTTGTCGAGATTCAGGGTCACACGTGCTTGATAGCTTTTCGGGTCGAGCGTAATAGCGGACACGCGGCCGACCAATACGCCTGCGGATTTAACCGGCGCATTCGATTTCAAACCGCCGATGTCACTGAAATCGGCATACACGGTGTAGGTTTGCTGCGCACTGCCCATGCCGGAGCCGCCTGCTACGCGGAAGGCCAAAAAGCCGACGGCCACCACGCCCAACAAAACAAACAAACCGACCCAAAATTCTAAAATACTTTTTTTCATTGTCGTTACTCAGTAAACATCCATGCGGTTAAAACAAAATCAATCGCCAAAATGGTTAGGGCGGAAGACACCACCGTGCGCGTGCTGGCGCGTAAAATCCCTTCGGAAGTCGGCACGCAGTGAAAACCTTGGTGCACGGCAATCAGCGTCACGGCGATACCGAAAGTCACTGATTTAATCAGGCCGTTGATGACATCGTAGCTGATGGTCATGTTGCTTTGCATTTGCGACCAGAAAATGCCGCTGTCCAAGCCCAGCCACTGTACGCCGACCAGATAGCCGCCGAAAATGCCGGCCACGTTGAAAATCGAAGCCAGTAGCGGCATGGAAAACACGCCCGCCCAAAAGCGCGGTGCCACCACGCGGGCAACGGGATCGACCGCCATCACATTCATCGCTTCAAGCTGCTCGGTGGTTTTCATCAGGCCGATTTCACTGGTCATCGCGCCACCTGCGCTGCTGGCAAACAAAATCGCCGCCAATACCGGCCCCAATTCACGCAACAGGGAAGCGGCCACCATATAGCCCAATACATCGGCGGCTTTGAATTTTGCCAATTGGGTGTAGCCTTGCAAACCGAGTACCATGCCGACAAATAAGCCCGAAACGGCAATAATCAAGACCGACATCACGCCGGCAAAATAAATCTGACGGATGCTCAGACGTGGGCGGGTAAATGCCGTGGCCGATTTCGCCAGAATTTGCAGCAGAAACAGGGTCACGCTGCCGAGAGATTGGATAAAGCCCAAGGTTTTTGAGCCGACGGATTGGATAAAATTCATATTTTTAAAACAGTTATCTTTCAGACGGCCTATTTATCAGGCCGTCTGAAACCGGAAAAAGGTTTAATGGTCGGGTGCATCGACCACAATGGTTTTCGCCAACATGTCTTCCAGTGAACGGCGGTTGTAGCCGCGCGAAAGCACCAAAAAAGCATTAATCAATATGGGCAGTCCGACCAAGCTGTTGATGGCATAAATCAACAGTTCGCGTTTGAACACATATTGCGCCGCTGTCAGTCGTTCTCCCGTTGCTTCCAACACCGGCAGAATCTTCATCAGCCGCTTGCCGACGGTTTGGCCGTGGCGGCGGATAAAATGAAGCTGCACGCCGAGATAAAACAGCAGCAACAGTAAAAAGGTGCCCAAGTTGATAAACAAAAAGGCATCCGTATTGAGCGTGTATTGGTCAGTCAGGCTGAATACGGCCACCATCACGATAAAACACACCGTTGCAAAAAATTGGTTAATCAACACCGCACCCAAGCGTTTCCATGGGGAAGCCAAGTTCAGGCCGAGTTTGGCAGCGGCTTCGTTGATGGCCACGGCTGTGGTGCCGGGGCGAATTTTATATTGGGTAGAAGGCATTGGCGTCTCCTTATGTTTCAGACGGCCTTCATCATGCATCAGGCCGTCTGAATCGTATTCTTAACCGCCCAATAAATCCTGCTGTAAAGTGGTTTGTGCCGGATAGCGGTAAGCCACCGGCCCGTCGGCCAAGCCGCCGACAAACTGCTGTACCCACGGCGAATCGAGTTCGCGCATTTCGGCAGGCGAGCCGCTGAACATGATTTCGCCGTGTGCCAAAAAAATCACTTGATCGACGATTTGCAGCGATTTTTCAATATCGTGCGTCACCATCACGCTGGTCGAACGCAGCGCGGTATTGGCGCGGCTGATTAAGTGGGCAATTACGCCCAACGAAATCGGGTCGAGGCCGGTAAATGGTTCGTCATACAGCAGGATTTCAGGGTCAAGTGCGATGGTGCGTGCCAAAGCCACACGTCGCGCCATGCCGCCGGAAAGTTCAGACGGCATCAGTTTTTCCACGCCGCGCAGGCCGACGGCATTGAGTTTCAGCAACACCAAATCGCGAATCACCGCTTCAGGCAGCTTGGTTAATTCGCGCATGGGAAATGCCACGTTGTCGAACACGGTCAAATCGGTAAACAGCGCGCCGTGTTGGAATAAAACCCCCATACGGCGGCGGTGTTCGTGTAATTCGGCGGCGGAAAACTTGGCCAAATCGCGGCCTTCAATCAATACCTGCCCCTGCTGCGGATGAATCTGGCCGGTAATTAAGCGCATCAGCGTGGTTTTGCCGCTGCCCGAGCCACCCATCACGGCCGCAAACGCCCCTTGCTCAATCGTGAAATTGATATTGCTCAGAATCGGGCGGTCGCCATAGGCAAAAGCCACGTCTTTCATTTCGATAAAGGGCGTCGGGTTCATAAACAGAATGCGGGTTGGATGTATTTTAATTACCCGCATTTTAATGCTTCTGATAGCTGAGGGCAATTTCAGACGGCCTTAAGGGCTTTAATAATTTGTTAAAACGCGTGAAAAGATAAGGCATTGGCGGATTTCAGCGGGTGGTAATCGTGCAACAGCATACATGAATGTATGTAATTGTGTGTCGGTTTGGTGGGGGTAAACAGTATTTTTTTTCGATGAAGTAAATACCAAAAGGCTGAGACCTTTGCAAAATCCCTATCTTTGGCACATTTCTTCGTTGTGCGCTGCTCGAAAGCTTGCCTATCTTTGTGATATGTCTGTGCTTTCTGCGCTGCTACAACTTTGAAGCATACTCAAATCTAGGGTTTTGCAAAGGTCTCAGGCCGTCTGAAAATATTGACGTTCAGACGGCCTTTTATTATCCGCAATTCAGATCACAAAGTCGCCAAAAAATCCGGTAAAGCAGACAAATCCGGCAAAATCGTCAAATGCGGGCTGGTGCGCAGTTTTTCTTCCGTATGCGCGCCGGTGGTGACCGCAATTGCCGGCGCGCCTGCGTTGGCGGCCATGTCCAAATCATGGGTGGTGTCACCAATAACCACGGTTTCAGACGGCATCAAACCGAGCTCGTCACATAATTTCAACACCATGTCCGGCGCGGGTTTCGACGGCTGTTCGCTGGCGCAGGTGGTGGCCAGCCAAAAGTCGGCGGTGCCGGTTTGGGCGATGGAATTGTCCAAGCCCGTGCGGCCTTTGCCGGTGGCTACGGCCAGCCAATAGTCTTGTGCTTTCAATGTTTCCAAGCAGGGGATGGCATCGGGGAACAGGGTCATGTTGCGGTTGTTTGGGTTTAAGTGATGCGCGGCATAGGTTTCCATGATTTCTTCCTGCTGGCGCAAGTTCAAATCCGGTGCAAGATGGCGCACGATGGTCGGCAGGTTGTAGCCGATAAGTGGACGGATCTGGTCGGCTTCAGGCGCGGCGTGGCCGTTTACGGTAAAACTTTCCTGCACGGTGGCGATAATCGGCAGGGTGGTGTCGGCCAGCGTGCCGTCCCAGTCGAAAATAACGAGTTTTGGTTTCATAATCGGTTCCTTTGTATTTTCAGACGGCCATGAAATCATGGGCAACAAGCATTTAAGGGATGGTGCAGAATGTTCAAGGCCGTCTGAAAAACCAATCCCATTTACTTATATTTTGGTACCGCGCGGCCATATAAACGGCCCAACAAATGGCATAACCGGCAGCATAATCAGGTCGCCGACAATGGCAAATGGCGTCAGAATAATCGTCGAGGTAAGACCTGTAGCAGTTAGCCCGACGTCACCTTTTTGGCTTTCAACACGGACGACTACCGGCGTTTCAAAACGATATTCAGAAGGCAGAGGGGTCTTCATGGCGTATATTTTCCCTTGGGTGCCGTTATAGCAGCGAGGTAAAGCAGTTTTTGCTGTTGTGTGGCAGGGGTGGTGGCAAGCTTGAAGCCTAATTGGGTCAATACTGCCGTTTCGCGTTTTTTCAATGCTGGATTGGTGTTCGGTTCAAAACGGTAAGCCAGACAGATACGCTCCTTGCCATCAACATGATCAGAATAGGCTGAAAAGGTATCAGGGTTTGAGATGTATGAGTATATCCCTAATTTTTTTGGGCGGTTTTCGCGATTGACCACTTCAAACTGTTTGCTCAATTCTGTTGTCCGTAAGACTTTGACCATCTCGTTGTCGGGCGTAATGTCGGTCACATAGGGCTTTTTTTTCGCGAGCATCACCAAGCGATTGGGCGGCAGGTTTTTGCTGTCGGGTTTGGTGAAGCCGAAAGAATAGATGTTTTCATCTGTGATGACGGTTTCAGGCACCGCGTCGATGTTGTCCAATGCGCGGCTGGTTAAGTGGCAGCCGGAAAGGGCAAATGTGGCCAATACAGCGACCGATAGCTTGGATAATGTGGATTTTTTCATGATGCGTCTCCTTTGTCGTGTTTGTTTTGTTCAGACGGCCTGATGCTGATTGTCCAACATCACGATAAATTGCGTCAATTCTTGCGGCAATTCGGCTTTTAAAACCAGCTTTTCGCCCGTGAGCGGATGGTCTAAATGCAGCTCGGAAGCGTGCAGAAACATGCGCTTGAGACCGAGCTTTTGCAGGCGTTTGTTGGCTTGGTAGTCGCCGTAGCGTTCGTCACCGGCGATGGGGCTGTGTTGCGACTGCATGTGCACGCGGATTTGGTGGGTGCGGCCGGTTTTGAGCGTGGCTTCAACCAAGGTCAGCGCAGACAGGCCGACTTGGTGCAGCAGGCCGTCTGAATAGCGTTTGAGCACGCGGAAAATGGTGTGTGCCGATTGGCCGTCGTCACTCACGCGCACCATTTTTTCGCCTTGTGCGCCGGTATATTTGAATAATGGCAGTTTGACGTGGAAACGGTCGTTGTTCAGACGGCCTACACCCAGTGCCAGATAGATTTTTTTCGGATGGTCGTTGCGGATCATTTCGTGCAGTTTCACCAAGGCGCTGCGTTTTTTGGCAATCATGAGCAGGCCGCTGGTGTCTTTATCAAGGCGGTGCACCAGTTCCAGATATTTGGCTTCGGGGCGGGCTTGGCGGATTTGTTCGATCACGCCGAAGCTCACGCCGCTGCCGCCGTGTACCGCCACGCCGGAGGGTTTGTTGATGACCAACAAGGCATCGTCTTCATACACAATCTCAAATTCGCGCGCAGGGGCGGCGGTTGTGTTTTCAGACGGCCTTTGTTTTTCGGCAATGCGGATGGGTGGAATGCGCAAAATTTGGCCGGCTGCGATGCGGGTGTCGGGTTTACAGCGCTTTTTATCCAGCCGCACTTCACCGGCGCGGATAATGCGGTGAATATGGCTTTTCGGCACGCCCTTGAGAATTTTTATCAGATAGTTATCAAGACGTTGGCCTGCTTCGTGTTCGGTAAGGGTGATTTGGCTGACTGAATCTTTGCGTATTGGGTGCATTTTCTCTATAATCCAAACATTCGTTTTCACCGTTTTGTAAACGGGCGCGCGGCATGAAGTTGCAGCCGACGCTGCCGCAGGGAAAATCCCTTTCGGAAAACGGATTTACTGTTAAAAATAGATTTTATATTAAAAACGCACTCTACAAAGCATTTCCTTCTGTTTATGCACAGCCAGTAAACGGAAGAGCGTAATTAAGTTTGAATTGATTTGCCCATCTCACAGAGCATAAGACGAACGGATTTTCAGGGTTTTACCCCGCCGCGCAGCAATCTGAAGAATAACAACAGGCAAACGATGAAGAAGATGACGGCTACCTGATTTATGCGGCTTGATGATGTTCAACCCGCGCTTGATTTTAGGCCTGACATACTGAAAAGATGGTATACAGGCGGCGGTATCTTTTATTTTGCGATACCGAATTGTTCTTTATGACCTTCTTTATCCGAACCCGACCGCACATGACCGTATTTTTTCAGACGGCATGAAACCTTGCGGAAATTCAACTCAAAAACTGATTACATCAGGACAAACAACCTGCTTACCGAGTTTTCAAATAAGCAGCGTGTCCCGCCTCGTGAGTGCCAGCCGGCTGCGTGAGGCCGTCTGAAAAGACGGTGCAGCCCAACGAGGTTACTATCATGAAACGTATGTTATTTAATGCAACGCAAGCCGAAGAGCTGCGCGTTGCGATTGTCGATGGCCAAAATCTGTTGGATTTGGACATCGAAACACTGGGCAAAGAACAGCGTAAGGGCAACATCTACAAAGGTGTGATTACCCGCATCGAGCCGTCGTTGGAAGCGTGTTTCGTGGATTACGGAACCGACCGACACGGCTTTTTGCCGTTTAAAGAAGTGTCGCGTTCGTATTTCCAAGATTACGAAGGCGGTCGCGCCCGCATTCAAGACGTGCTCAAAGAGGGCATGGAAGTCATCGTGCAGGTGGAAAAAGACGAGCGCGGCAACAAAGGTGCAGCCCTGACCACGTTCATCAGCTTGGCCGGACGCTATTTGGTGCTGATGCCGAATAACCCGCGCGGTGGCGGTGTATCGCGCCGTATCGAAGGCGAAGAGCGCGCCGAACTGAAAGCCGCTATGGCCGAATTGGACGTGCCGCGTGGCATGAGCCTGATTGCGCGCACCGCCGGTATCGGCCGCAGCGTGGAAGAATTGCAGTGGGACTTTGATTACCTGCTGAAACTGTGGCGCGCCATTGAAGAAGCGGGCGAAGCGCATAAAGATCCGTATTTGCTGTTTATGGAAAGCTCGCTGCTGATTCGTGCCATCCGCGATTACTACCGCCCCGACATCGGCGAGATTTTGGTCGACAATCAAGAAGTGCACGACCAAGTGTCTGAATTCATGAGCTATGTGATGCCGAACAACGTAGGCCGTCTGAAACTTTACGAAGACCACACGCCTTTGTTCTCGCGTTTCCAAATCGAACACCAAATCGAAAGCGCGTTCTCACGCAGCGTCAGCCTGCCGAGCGGCGGTGCGATTGTGATTGACCACACCGAAGCGCTGGTGTCGATTGACGTCAACTCCGCCCGCGCCACACGCGGTGCCGACATCGAAGACACAGCCTTCAAAACCAATATGGAAGCGGCCGAAGAAGTGGCACGCCAAATGCGTTTGCGCGACTTGGGCGGTTTGGTGGTCATCGACTTCATCGACATGGAAAACCCGAAACATCAACGCGATGTCGAAAACGTGTTGCGTGACGCGCTGAAAAAAGACCGCGCCCGTGTGCAAATGGGCAAATTGTCGCGCTTTGGTCTGCTTGAATTGAGCCGCCAGCGTTTGAAACCGGCTTTGGGCGAAAGCAGCCATGTGGCTTGCCCGCGTTGTGCTGGTACCGGCGTGATTCGCGGCATCGAATCGACCGCGCTGCACGTGTTGCGTATCATTCAAGAAGAAGCCATGAAAGACAACACCGGCGAGGTGCATGCACAAGTGCCGGTGGATGTGGCGACCTTCCTGCTGAACGAAAAACGCGCCGAGCTGTTTGGCTTGGAAGAGCGTTTGGATGTATCTGTATTACTGATTCCAAACATTCATCTGGAAAATCCGCACTACGAAATCAGCCGCATCCGCACCGATGATGTGGAAGAAGACGGCGAGCCGAGCTACAAACGCGTGGCCGAGCCAGCAGAAGACGAAAACGCCAAACCGTTTGGCAGCGAGCGCGCCAAAGCCGCCCGCCCTGAGCCTGCGGTCAAAGGCGTGCAGCACACTCAACCTGCGCCGACCGTAGCCGAGCAAAAGCCGGCCACTTGGTGGGACAACTTCAAAGCGTGGTTGGGCAAAATCTTCGGTGGCGAAACGACCCCTGCCGAGCCTGAAAAACCGGCGGAAGAAAAAGCCGAAAAACGCCAAGCGAACGGCAACCGCAACGGCAACAACAACCGCCGTCAGCAAAACCGCCGCCAAAATCCGCGCCGCAACAAGCGTGACGGCAGCAAGGTAGAAGTGCAAGAAGTCAGCGCCGAAGCCAAAGAAGCCAAAGCCGTTGACAGCAAAGCCGACAACAAGGCCGAAGCTAAAACGGAAGGCAAGGACAACAACCGCAATCGCCGCGAGCGCAACCGTTCGAATAAAGAAGAACGCAACCAAGCCGCTGCTCCAGTTGCCGCTCTGACCGATATGCCGTCTGAAACTGCCGAGCAAGCTGCACCGGCTGCCAACAAACGCAGTCGAAACAACCGCAATGCCAACAAAAACGTAGCCGTTGAAGCTGCAGCAGAAAACGCCGTGGTTGAAAATGCTGCTGTAGAAAACGTGGCAGAGGTTGCTGAAGCTGCACTGTCAACAGAAAAGCAGCCGCGTGAGCGCAACAACCGCAACCAACGCGACCGCAACAACAATCGCAATCTAATAGCTCTTAAGACGCTGTACAAGTTCAAACCTAATAGCTCTTAGAAACGCTGTACAAGTTCAAACCTAATAGCTCTTAGGAACGCTGTACAGGCCAAATCTAATAGCCTATAGGGATTAGGTTCAAGTTCAAACCTAATAGCTCTTAGAAACGCTGTACAGGCTATTAACTAATACCTAAGCCTAATAGCTCTTAGAAACGCTGTACAGGCTATTAACTAATACCTAAGCCTTAATGCTCTTAGAAACGCTGTACAGGCTAAACCTAATAGCTCTTAGGAACGCTGTACAAGTTCAAACCTAATAGCCTATAGGGATTAGTCTTCAATCCACACGGAACACGGTTCACGCTCGAACCGTGACAATATTTCATATTCGGTTTCGACCATGCTGCAGACAATAACCTGTTCAGGCTTTGAACAGGCTGTTAGACCAATTCCAATTCCAATTCCAATTCCAATTACGATTAGAATCAATTTCAATTTCAATTTCAAATTCGATTTCAAACTCATGATTTTCCCTAAAAATAAGCCCTAGGAAGTTATCCCTAGGGGGTTATATGTCTTAATCTTTAGAACGCAGGATTTAAGCCCTATGACGCTGTAAACGCGTATTAACGCCTAGGAGTTAGGAGCTAGGAGCTAGGAGCTAGGAGCTAGGAGCTAGGAGCTAGGAGCTAGGAGCTAGGAGCTAGGAGCTAGAAACTAGGAGCTAGAAACTAGGAGCTAGGAACTATGACGCTGTAAACGCGCATTAATGCCTAGGAACTAACAAGCAAAAAGAAAGCCCTAGGACTCAAATCCTAGGGCTTTATTTACACGGTTAGGCGTGTTCTTCAAGAGCTGCCAAGGCTAAAGGCTTGAAGGTAGCAAACCTAATCTTTAACTCAGGTTCTGTTATATTTGGGCTGTTACACAGGTCCAAGTTAATCATTATATCCACCAATTTCATGTAGGCTGAATTATACGCCAAATGATTTGAGAGAGGGGTTACACCTAACTGCTTCGCTTCTGCCCACAATTCAGCCCGTAGGGCCTTTTCTAGGGCTTGAATCTTGTGATACAAGTCTTGAGCTTCTTGTTTTAATTCCTGCATTTTATTCCTTTCGGGTTTGGTTATAGGGATATTTCAATATTACCCTTACCAA
Organism: Neisseria sp. N95_16; assembly: GCF_002551535.2. Lineage (NCBI taxonomy): Bacteria > Pseudomonadati > Pseudomonadota > Betaproteobacteria > Neisseriales > Neisseriaceae > Neisseria > Neisseria sp. N95_16. Next base: position 52,633 of record NZ_PDBT02000002.1, on the reverse strand, counting down.
ATCCAAAAGGCAAACGCCCGTAGGCGTGATACTCACGAACAGCAACGTAGAACTTACGACGCTGTTCAGCGTCCTTGATTGTAGCCGTGAACGGGTACAAATCTTGTACCGATTTTGGTGACGATTTATAAAAGACTGCAAACGTATCCCGTTCACCAGCTTCCTTTTTCGCCCAATTTAGGGCTTGATTCCAAAGGCGTTTAAATGCCGGATTATACAGACGGTAATTGTTCAGCTCGGCAAGGTAGTCGTTTTGATTAGGTACTGTCAGGCCTAATCTCTTGAATGGGCAATGCTTTGTTCCCTTGACTAAGGAAACCGCTCGGCGTGTTGAAATAAACTTAATCATAATCATTCTCATTTGGTGGGTTGCAAAGGAGCAGGGGAAATCCCCCGCTCTTGTTTTATTCGCCTAAAGATTTCTCATCATCTACCAAGTTTTGGTAGAATTTGATATACTTTTCTAAATTTTCACGCATCATGAGGTCTGCTGAAGTTACCTTGTCTAAGCGGTTTAAAACCGTCTTTAGACTGCTAACCATTTTTTCAAACTCACCTTTAGGCGGTCTGGTTACTTTTTCCGCTTCGAACGGGTTAATCAAGGTTTCGACTAAATTGATGCCGTCTTGGTTCATTTTAGACGATTTGATTGCAAAACCCTTGTCAGCTCGCCAAAGGGTGTTAGCTTTACGGCCGTCGGCCGTTTTTGCTGAAAGCAACGTTTTGAGTGTTACCTCATCGAGACGGGTAAAGCCTTCTGTAACAACCGCTTGCCAGTCTTCAGGGCGGTCTAACAACGCTTCTATTAAAGACGCTTTAAACGCTTCAAACAGCTCGCGACGCTTCTGCTTACGTTGCGCCATCAGCTCTTGTGCAGATTCAGCGATGATTGTTAATGCGTTTGCGGTGTTGACAAATTTTTCAGCGTATAACATAATATATTCACCTTTCAAAAAAAAAGTGTTAGTAAAAATCATGCGAAGGCATCGGTGTGCCTAACATGAGTGAAAAAAATATCACCCTAAACATTTCATCAAGAATGTTTAGGGTGATATTATCGCCCACCTTTAGAGAGCTAAAGGTTACATTACTCCTATAAAGTTCGCACTCTCTCAACGCGCTGACTCGGGAAACTTTACCCGCGCTGTTTTTCCCGCGTAAAACACGGGCAGGCATCGGACAAAGTCATCATGGCGTGATGCCCTTGTCAGGCGTGTATTGAAATATGCGAACTGTTAAAGAGCAAAAGCATGGAACAATTATAACTCAATGAATTGTTAACTTGCGTTAACATTGAGTAAAGCAATGTAAGGGATGGACTCCCTTGCCTTGCCTTGTTTCCATGTATGTATAATACGGCATTACGACTTTCTAAGCAAGAAAAGTATCAGCAATAAAATCAATGACTTAGGAAATAATTTACAAGTCATTGATTCTATTGCTAATAACCTATGGCCTAAGCTGTAGGTTATTATTCCTTTGTCATATGACCTGTAGCCTGTGACGTATATACATTTTTCTGACGTGTAGGCCTGCGCGTTATATAGGTCCCTCTCTAAAAATTTTAGATTTCTCCAATCTTTTTCCATGTCTCATGACATTGACCCACTACCCAAGTCCCTGTATAATAGTCCTAGAACCTAAGACCTAGGACTTACATCTCATGCCCAAACCATTAAAACTTAGTGAAGCGGTCGAACGACTCCGGCTTAAATTCCCCGATATAGAACTTGTGACCTACAGCGGGGCAAGTAAACCTTGCGTCATCCGCTGTAAGACCCACGGCATACAAACTGTGTCCTCGTACTCAGAAATCATGCGTTCGGTAGCAGGGTGCCCGGAATGCGGCACGCTGCACCGACATAAGCAAGCAGGGTATAGGTTTAAGCAAAGGGCAGTAGAATATGAGATGTTGAAAAAGCGAGTCGTGCAATTAGAGGCTGCCCTCGTAAAGCACGGTATCGAATTACCAAGAGTGGATAAGGATTGACAGATGGCTTACACATTTGAACAGGCGCAAGAGCAGCTGACACAAACATTTCCTGATTCAGGGTTTGAGTTGGTAGATTTCCGAGGTATTGCAGAAAAAGTCACCATCCGCTGCCCAAAGCATGGCGAACAGACTGTAGCCAGATTGTCGAACTTACTGAGGTCAGAGAAAGGTTGCCCGGCTTGCGGTGTAGAAAATAAAAAACAGGCTACCATTACCAGAAATAAAAATGACCAAGCCTTTTTAAAATCCTTGCGTGTTCTGGTCGAGGAAAACGCAGACGCGGAAAGTTTCAAAGAAGCCGCCATCCAGTACTTAGGTAACAAGGATAAGCCCAAACGAAGAAGGAGAAAGGCCGCACAACCTGAGATTCGGGTCGTGCATGATGAAGCCTTGGCCGACCGTCTTGTGGCTGAGCGCGTGAGACTTGATTTTTCCAGACAGGAAATTGCAGATAGGTTGGCAATCGAGAAACCGCTGCTTATGGCATATGAAACCGCTACGGAGCTGCTGCCTTCTAATCTTTTGGCTCAGATGGCAGGTTATGGTTACAACATCGATTACATTTTGACCGGTAAAAAGTCCTCGGTGGGGGTGGATCAACCTTTAAGCTCTGTTGCCCAGTCGCTGCAAGGGGATAGTAACAGTCAGGTAGGTGGTGATGTAACGGCGAATCACTACTGACGGAACCGTTTAACTGATAAGGATGTAGGAAATGGCAAAGCTTAAAGTGACGTTTGAAGAAGCGCAGGCGAGATTGGACAATAAATTCCCCGATTCCGGTATTAAACTGTTGACATTTGACGGAATGGATAGGGGTTGTGAACTGGAGCATCCTGAAATCGGGCAGTGTGGATTTACCCGATTTACGTCTGTGCTGGCTTACAGCAGTACGCAGGACTTGCTGTATGCGATGAAGCGTAAGGTGGTGAGGGCGCGAAAGGCTGAGCGTGAGGCAGAGTTGAGAGAAGGACCCCAATTGATGCTGCATTCGCGCAATGAGCCACTGAATGAAGATGATTACGTCGGCTTGAGGTTCTATAAGGATATTAGATTCGCGGCAGGTAGTGGGGCATTTGAGCAGGACGATTATAACGGCTACTATTTGCCATTTGGTAAATCAACGCTGTACCGCGCCGGTGTGAAGGCTTCTAAGGCGGTATGTTTTACGGTGCAGGGTAACAGTATGTGCCCGGCGATGCCTGACGGTACGACTATTGGGGTCGATTTAGATAGCAAAGTGGTGAAGGATGGTCAGGTTTATGCGTTTGTACAGGACGATTTGTTGCGGGTGAAGGTTATCCAAGTGATGCCGGGGCAGCAATTCAGGCTGTATAGTTATAACTCGGTTGAGTATCCTGCTGAAGTGGTCGAGATGTCGGAAATTGATATTGTGGGTAAGGTCTTTTGGTGGAGTGTACTGGTTTGAGTTATCGGGATAATGGGCTTCGGCCTATTATTTCTGTGATTTATCGGCTGTATAACGCGAAGATGCAGCGAGCGTCTAGAAGAAAATTGCTGGAAATGTGTTAAATAAAAATAGGGTGTTTAGCTCAATTGGTTAGAGCAGGGGACTCATAATCCCTTGGTTGTCGGTTCAAGTCCGGCGACACCCACCAAGCGGATATAACTCAAGTGGTAGAGTACCTGCCTTCCAAGCAGGATGTTGCGAGTTCGAGCCTCGTTGTCCGCTCCAAATAAATAAAAAGGGTTGCCTCAGGCAACCCTTTTTTGCTATCGAACTTTAAATGATGAGAAGAACGGAGGTAAAGCAATCCGGCCTTGCGGCAGGTGATGCACCATTTGCGATGCGATGTAGCAGTAGAGTAACGAGTGATGGTAGTGGTCGTTGCCTGAGGTTTTGACCCATGTATAGGAATCAGGTTCGGCGTTGTCGCCATCGCCGGTGAATACGCCGTAGTTGGAGGCTGTACGCTTCATATCCTTTAAGTGGGTGCGGAAGGTCTCCATCTCACTGTTGCGGACGATACCGATGGACCCGTTTCGGATTTCCGACATGAGGGTGTTTAAGGCCACGTTGCGGTTGACGTTGACTTGACGGACATCGAGCAGGGTTTTCTGCTTGTCTTCTTCACGGTCGATGACTTTGAATGCCTCTAAGTTCTTTGAGGTGACGTACACGGAGCCGTATAGATTGTAGATAGATTGCTGCAGTCGGTGAATGGTCTCTACGTAAGGCTGGCTGTCGGCAACGATGGTGGTCGGACGGTACTGCAAGATGTAACGCTGCAGCTCTTCCTCTAATACGGTGTAGTGGATGGTGTGTAGGCCGATGACGGTCATGCGGCCTTGTCCGTCTGTTATCGCTACGGTGAGGTGGCAGACGGTACCCATATCCAAGCCGAATACTTTGAAGCCTTGCAAGGGTTGCTGTCCGACCGATTCCATAATATCTAAGTCTCGGTCGTTGATACCTGTGTCCTCGTCCTCCATGGTTTGACCTAGGTGGTAGTTGACGAAGTTGACTTTGCGGCCAAAACGGGTGGACCAGAGAACTAAGTCGGACATGGAGATGATTTCAGGTGCGTCGGTCGGGTTGATTTGGAAGCCTTCGCCGTCAAAACCTGCGTCCATTGGGTTTTCACAGACCCAACTGCGGTTTTCGATACTTAAATCCGCCGGTTTGTGGCAGTGTGGGCAAAATAAAGTAGCTTCGCGCCAGCGGATTGAGCCGAGGTCGTTCTTAGTAATGGCCAATAAGTCGCCGTCGTAGTCGGGAATACGGACGTGCTGCAGGTAGTCCGGCAGGAACCAGTTGTTACAGTGGGTGCATTTGCAGTAGCTGTAATGGCGTTTGGTCGCGTTAAATTGGGCATCGATGCCGAAATTGGGCACGGTAGGGGTTGAGACGTAGTTCCACCAGCGGTATTTTGAGGCTGTCAGGCGGGATTGAAGTTTTTCTACGTTTTCAATGACAGAGAAATCTAACTCGTCTACGACAATAGCGTCTGCAGGTGTCGAGATTACACCCGCATCTGTATTGGTACCACCTAGGTACAAGAGGCTGTTACCCATTTGTTTGACGCTGGCGTTGTCCAAATTCTTGTTGATTTTGGCTTTAACGTATTCCGAGCCTTGGATTAGGGGGTCGACACGGGTCTTCATGACGCGTTGGGCGAACACGGCTGAAGGCAGGGTGTGGATGATTTTGAATCCGTCAATGATGTCCATTAGTGCCAGATTACGCATCAGCATGAGTTCGGAGATACCAACTTGAGAACATTTCTTCACGGCAATCAAAGGAGCTGTAGACTCTAGGATACGCTCCTGATATTCACGGCCTTTGAAAGAGACCTTACGGCCTCCCAACATAATGTTTTTTTGAATCCATGCGGCGACTTGTTCGATGGAGTAGTCCCCCAGTGCGCCGGATTTGATTCGGTTGTAAGAATCTAATAGGTTAATCATTTTGTGCTTTCCATTTCCATCGCTTTTTGCCGCAGTCGTAAATTCTAAACCAGTTGTTACGGGCGCAGTTTTCTTCTTCGGTCAGATTTGGGTCGTAATTGCTGAAACGTGTCTTCAATCTGCTGTGTTGGAAGTTGGCTTTGTGCAGTCGTTTGACCTTTACTTCGTCCACATAGGTGTAGTCTACGTTTAATTCCTTCTCTTTAACGAATCCGAGTGTTTCATATAACTTGCCGGTAAAGAGGTGGTTCCACGAGAAGCTGACCACTTCTTTGGGGTTATGCTGGCGGATGAAGTGCTTAAACAGTTTGCTGGCTCCGCCGGTGACAGCTTCTCGGCTGGCGAACCTCACCAATTCCCATAAATCCTCTTGGTAAGGGTTTTTCCTGTTGCTGGTCTTGGTTGAGAACGACATACAGGCAACTAACTCGTCTTCATGCCACAGGCCATAAGATACTTCAGGCGGAACGTAGCAGCCTTGGATGTGGTACTGCTCATAGAAGGCTACAGCTTCGGTAGGGTTAACAAGTCGGACTGTACAATTTCGACCATAGATACGACGACTGCTGCCTAGGGTATGACGTAACAGGTTTTTTACTGCACTGTTTCGGTGCCACCACTCGTCTTCATGGATAAATAATACCCGTTTGCCGTACTTTTCCGCTAACTTTAAGCGTTCAAGGTGCTGGTATTTATCCTGATTGAATTGGGTTGAGTGCCAGCGTAGGCCGTTGTACTCAATGTGTAACTTCAATTCGGGGATGTAGCCGTCAGACCGCCAACGACGGTCATCGGTTTGACCAATTCGGACTTCCCTTTTCAAATCAGGTCTCAAACTTTGGATAAAGTCCAACATCTCGTCACAGCTTCGACTTTTACCGTGCAGAACTTTGGCGCAGATAGGGCAACCGTGTCCGTCCAAGTGGTCGTTAGGACGCTGGTAAAACGAACCGTGGTACTGACAAATTATCTCAACGGGTGATTTATTCTGGACGTAATCTACAAGTCTGTAATCATATTTCTTACCATGTAGTGCTTGAGACTTAGCAATGAAGTCACTGGTATCACTTCTTCGGGCATTGGTTATCTTTATATGGGCGCAGCGTGGGCACCCCTGACCTGAGTAATGTTGTGTCAGGACTTGCTGAAATACGCCGTGAGTTGGGCAGATAATGTCCACTTTGGCACTTGCGCCTTTTGTGAAATCAGTCCGGCTGTAGTCATACCGGTCGCCATGTACTTTGACGCAGCGGTCTAACAGTTCGTCAGGTGTTTGTCGATGATAATCTGCTACTCTTAATTTGGCACACTGTGGGCAACCTTGTCCTGCTAGGTGTTTATCGGGGGCTTTCATGAACGACCCGTGCTGTGGGCAAATAATCTCTACTTTTTGAGAGTTATTCACATAAACTACCTTTGAGTAATCATACTTTGTACCATGTACTTCACGGGCCTCTGCAATAAACTGTTCAGTGGTTTTTGCACGTTGAGCTCTAATTTTGTTGCCTTTGCATTTAGGGCAACCTTGCCCTTTCATATGTAATCCTGCTTGCTGGAGAAACTCACCATGTTCGGGACAGATGATGACAACTTTGTCTTGGCGGTGCGTGTAATTGCTCTTGGAATAATCATATAGACCGTTGTGGACGCGGTTCGCCTTTTGGATGAATTCTTCGGTTGTTAAGCTTTTACCCATGTTGGTATCCTTATTAGTACACTAACTGATAGCAGGATAACACTATACATTTACCAAAGCAAGTTAATCTTCTAGGAATTCTTTGAAGGTTGCCAATACGTCTTCAGGGTTGTGAAGGGTTTTTAAGGTTTCTATCATGGCGCGTTCCAGTGTTTTGACACGCTCGATGTTGTATAGCTTCTCTTCCAGTTCGGCCAACTCCATCTTTAGTCGGACTAATTTGTCCAGTGCATTCGTGGCCGCGGACAGCACGGCCGCTGCACCGGCAGTAGCTTGACCTTCTAACAACAACTGCTGCGCTGCTTCGGCGGATTGGTTACATCGCAGGTAGTTCTCTACTAACGCCTTATTCAGGTCAACTTCCTTTACTTCACCTAAACCGGCATAGATGGTGTCGGCAAAGTTTTTTAACTCTTCATTTGTCCAACCTGTTGTATCTATTGTTTTCATGACTAAACCATTTATACATATAGTGTATAATATTATACACAAAAGGCATAAATAATGTTAAGATACTGAATATCTATCAAGCATTGGTTGTGATATGGGTTTAATGGGGAAATTGGGTGCGCCATTTCGAGGTTTGTGGGCTGCTAAGTCTACAGACCGCGTCAGTGCGCCTGAAAACTCTGTACCGAGTAAATTGGTAAAAGCCCAACAATCCCGAGCAAGATACTTTTCTAAATCATCTGCCGGTAGTGGCGACGCTCTGACAAAAACAGAACGCCGTTTGATTAATACAGACATTACGACCTACCGAAGCGGGTCGGATACGGATACGGTTATTCGAGATTTTTCGATTGCTTCTCCGGATTTATCTGCTTCTTTAAATGCTTATATCCGCACTGCGGTTACCGGTAATTATGTTTCAGTGGCCAAGAATCTAGATGGTACGTTTAACGCTGATGCCACGATGGCCTTGCAATCTATTCTGACACGGTTTGACGTGCTGAATAATTATGGGGAAGGGTTTAGCAATACACCTTCTATCCGCGCGCTTGCTGAATCCTTGGCAAGAGAGTTCAGACTTTACGGCGCAGCGGCAGTGGAGTTGGTATTGGATAAACAAAAGAACCCAATCCGTCTGCAACCGGTCTCTGTTTCTACATTGAAATTCGAGTTGGATAAGTCGGGGCAGATTTTCCCGACTCAGGAAATCGACAATACTAAAGTCAGCTTGGATATTCCTACGTTCTTTTACCGCTCTATCGATCAAGACCTGCTGACACCTTATGCGTTAAGTCCAATGGAAGCAGCTTTGCAGCCTGTGCTGTTTATGCAGGAGTTTATGAATGACTTACGCAGAGTGGTAAAACGGGCACTGTTCCCGCGGCTGAATGTTAAATTAAATTCCGCTGAGATATTGGCTGCTATGCCGCCTCAGTATCGGGAAACGCCTGAAAAGACCAATGAATATTTAAGCAGTGTGGTCGCGGATGTGGCAGACCATGTGAACGGACTGTCACCTGAAGACGCAATGGTGTATTTGGATACGCTGGAGATTGATTATCTGTCTCGTGGTAACGTCTCTCTGAATACCGAAATTGATGTGTTACAGAGTTTGATTAACGGTAAAGCTTCGACAGGTTCTAAGACGATGCCGTCTATCTTAGGTCAAGGGTCCTCGTCTAATAATATCGCTTCTACCGAAACGCTGCTGTTTATGAAGTCAGCTGAAGGTGTACAGTTTGCTTTGAATGACCTGTTCAGTCAGGCATTAACATTGGCTGTACGCATTTTAGGTTATGACGTTTTTGTTGAGTTTACCTTTGAGCGAATTGACTTACGGCCTGAAAGTGAGTTGGAAGCTTTCCGTTCGATGAAACAGTCAAGGGTGTTGGAGCTGCTGAGTTTGGGAATGTATTCGGATGCTCAAGCGAGCTTGGAGTTAATCGGGAAAATCCCTGACCCGAATGCACCGAAGCTGTCCGGTACGATGTTTAAGTATGGGTCAACCGATACATCTAACCCATATAGCGGAACATCACAGGGGACATTAAATCAAAATCTGAACTCTGACCAACCGACTAATGCTAAATCTCAAAATGGTGGGAAGAAAGGTAATTGATGAAACTTTATAAAGGGGCAATGTGGGCCGGTACGGAAGAGACACTGTATGCCGCACAAAATGCTTTAGACAAGATTGAAGCCAATCTGACAACTTTTAAACCTGATGAAGTTGATACCGGCAACCCTTTTGTGAAAACAGTAGGTTCAACCGCTATCATCAGCATTAAAGGCCCTTTGCTGAATGCCGATATTCCTGACGAGTTTGCGCGTTTTGTCGGAGTGACAACCTACCCCGGTCTGCAGCGAGCTGTACAGGCTGTTGAAACTGATTCGGACGTATCGCGTGTCATCTTGGATGTTGATTCAGGTGGCGGACAGGTAAAAGGCTTATACGACACACGTCAAGCGTTACTGCGATTAGCTGCCAGCAAACCGGTTGAAACTTTCGCCGGTGAGTGTATCGCCAGCGCGGCTTACTGGTTAGGTAGTTGCGGTAAGAGTATCACCGCATTGCCTGTGACAGTAGCAGGTTCCATCGGGGTAATCGCCGTCCACTACGATGAACGAGACGCTGCACGGGCGGAAGGCTATAAACCTTATGTATTGCGAGCCGGTGCGAAAAAGCACTTAGGTCATTCGATGGAGGAATTTTCTCCTGAGGCACAGGCTGAGATTCAGAAGTCATTGGATTTTACGCATAAGACATTCATGCAGGATGTTGCGGATAGTCGCGGTATGAGTTTGGCGGCTGTTTCCACTACGGTTGGAAACGGTCAAGTATTCTACGGTCAAGAGGCAGTGGATGTGGGTTTGGTTGACAAGCTCGGCTCTTTTGAATCGTTGATGATGAAGCAGAGTCAAAACTCTGTGTTTAATGTAAACCGAAGTGGTTATACCACTGCTGCCCAAGTATCAGATGTAACCGGGCAGGTCAATAACGGAGAATTTACCATGAATTTAGAAGAAGCAATGGTGGAAATTGGCCGTCTGAATGGTGAAGCGGAAACCTCGAAAAACGCGTTAGCGGCGATTGAGGCAAAAGCTGCCACTTTGGAGGCTGAGAAATTACAATTGGAAGTATCTAACAAAGCATTGGCTGCTTCATTGGCTGAAGCGAACAGCGAGAACGAAGGTTTTGCTGATGTTTTGAAAGCCAACATTGAAGCGAAAGCTTGCGCGCTGGGTACTAAAGTATTGATGCCGGAAACTTTGGCAGGATTGAAAACCATGAATGCCCAATTGGAAGGTGAGTTTCAAACCAAATTCCCTTCAGGTGCTGTAGCAGCAATTGCCCAACCTGAAGACAAGGAAGTCGCACAGGTTGAGATTGCTCCTTGGTTGAAACGAGTTAAATTGGAAAAAGGAGTTTAAGTATGGCGCAAGTAAATTTGGGTATCCAGTTGGATGTCAACACCCGTAATAATCAAGGTTGGAAATTGGGTACAAAAGAAAACCGTATCACTGATGCCGACATCCATAAAGCTGTTACCTTGGACGAATCTTTGGAAGGCACTTTGAAGTTGGCTGCTGAGGATGATGAAATCCGTGGTTTCATTGAATCTATCGAACCTGCTTCTGCTGATGGTCAAACTTTTGGTACCGTTGTTCGTCATGCTCCCGGTGTCCGTGTATGGGTAACCGGTTCAGGACTGACCAAGGGTAAAATGGTTGTAGCCGCTAAACAGACTGATGCCGGTGTAGCCAATGCCAAGGCTTTCCCACGTCAAGATTCACGTGGTTTGACCCCTGTAAAAGAAGGCAATCCTGAAACATTTAAATGGCAAGTCATTCGCGTTGTCGGCGCTGATGTCTTCCTGATTGAAGCAATTTAATAAGAGGTGATTATGACAACAGCAATTATTTACGGTAATAAAGGCCGTCAGGAAGTATCGGTTGATGCCAAGATTTATGAGAAAGCCCACGATGCCAAGTGTACCGTTCCTCAATATTTGGAACGTGAATTCGGCGCGGACGTAAACCCTGCCAAACATGGTACTGTTTTCTCACAAATGTTGGCTCAATGTAATATGAACCTTGAGAAAGACCGTGTAACCGGTTTGGGTTCTGCCACATTGCGTAATGTTTTGGACGGTTCTTACGCCCAAGGTATGGACGCGGCGATTACTAAAGAGAGTATCCCTTTGTCACGTATCTTGGCTCCTGCGGCAATCTTGGAATTGTTGGAGCTGAATCGTCGTGAAGACCGCTCTAGCGATGTTGCAGCGTTCAACTCTATGTTGGCGACCGATGTATCTATCAGCGGAAACCGATATGAGCAACCTGTATTTGATACTACAGGCGCTGATTTGCAAGAAGTGAGTCGTATTGGTCAATTGCAAGTGCCGAATATTGTGGGTCAATTGTTTGTGTCTGAACGTAGTGGCTCTATTCCGACTTATTCTTATGGTTTGGAAATTTCTGACGAAGCTGCTAAGAGCATGACCATTGACCAAGTGGCTATCTATTTGGAAGTGATGGCCAATGCTCAGTCGGGTGCTTTGGTTGATGCCCACATCAACGCATTGTTTAATGGCAACCCTGACATTAAACAAGGGCCCTTGGAATCCGTGAAGGCTAAAACGTTTGATGAAGCCGCTTCAGGCAAACTGACCCATCGTGCGTATGTGAAGTGGCTGCGTCAGAACCGCCGTTTGCGCAATATCTCGCATGTATTGTGTGATGAAGAGACTTACTTCAAGATTATTGACCGTGAAGGCCGCCCTACTGCTTCAACCTTGCATGTGGAAGATAAAGAAATTCACGCTTACGATGCCCGTGTGATGAACTACGGTTTTGAGGAGCCGCAAATCTTTATCGTCAATGATGGTGTGATTCCGACTGACACTTTGGTTGGTTTGGATAGCCGTTTTGCCATTGCTAAAGTCCGCAACAGCGAAGCTGATTACCGAGCAACTGAAGAGTTGATTATGCGTAAAGGTACTCAAATGCGCTTTGACGAAGGCAGCGTGGTTTACCGCTTGCATGAAAATGCATGGACAGCATTGGATTTGACCGCTTAATTTTTATTGGGGCGGATTTATACGATTGTATAAATCCGCTTATTAGGAGGTAAGGATGAAAGTTTACGCAGTAAAAGCACTACCCTTGTGGAACCCTGTTGATTGTGTGCTGATTGGCCAAGAGCCTGTTGAAGTTTCAGATAGTCCTTGGATTCGTGCTCAATTGCGCGTAGGGAATTTTGTAGAAGTCGTAGAAGCGGAAGAAGTTACGAAAAAGCCAACACGTACACCTAAGGCCGCCAGTAAATCTTAGGAGTTGAACGATGGCGGATTACCAAACTATCCCAGACCCTGCGGAAATCTTTGAATCAACGGTTGAACCGACCTACATCACCTTGGAGCCTTATGGGCAGTTGACCACGACTGACGAAATCAGGGCCGTATTCGGACTGTCTCAAGTAGAGTTGCCTGATGAAGTTTTGTCCCAACGGGTGTACAGCCGGGCGGCTTACAACAGTATGACGATGTTGGTACCTAGTCTGAACAATTTATGGGGTGAAGGAGAGGTTGCCCAAAACAATCTTCGACCTTTGGTAGAGGATTATGTTTTATACAGTATTGCGAACCAAATTTGCGATGTACTGCCGATTTTGTTGGCACGAACTATCTCCGATTCTAAAGCGACTTTCCAACGGTTTGATACGGATTTGCAGACTGTTATTAATAGTATCCGTCAACGGTTTGCATTGGCTTCAAAGGCATTGGCAGAGGGTGTGGAAACGACCTCAACACCTGCATTGATTCGCCCTACGTTGTTTGGCTCCGGAACCCCTAATTACGACCCTGTAACAGGTGAAGGTTAATGGCTGAATTACATCATGTATCCAATTATTTCGACAGAACACCTATGTGGGATGCCTACACGGGGCAGAAGTTGCGGGCTAAGTGTCAGGTAACACCTTGGGATACGCCGCGCCGTGATGGTATGACGACTATTAGACGAACGTTGTTTGTCAAAGCCGGTACGGTTTTCCCTTATCGGGGTGCAGTGGTGGTTGCCGGTCAGGTTTGGATTATCTCCCGACTGAATAATCCTGATACATGGGGTGAGAATATCGCCAGGGAAGGTTACGTGGCTCAGTATGCCCGAGTTGGTCGCTTGGCGGATACACAGGCGATGATTGATAACACCGGCTACCCTTTATATCTGTCTCGGGTTTGGGTGAAAGACGTGAAGGATATTACGACTACGTCGGAAGCCCAAGGTCAGTATTACATCTACTTCACTCATGCAGAACCTGTCAAGGTTGGTGGGTTTATCTTATCCGATGACCGCTGGCATATTGTCAGAAACATTATCAACGGCACTGCCGGATTGAGGGTGGCGGAGTGCAATGAATTGGAGGAAGACTGCATTGTGGATGTGGCGATTCATCTGGCCGGTGAGTACGACCCTGTCAGTGAGACGTACACCGATTCAGAGAGGGTGAATTTTAAATCCATTCTGATGAATTGGCGTGATGACTACTATCACAGTATGCCTAGTCGGGAGCCTGAACAGGTAGGTGATATGCGCTTAAGGATACCGCCTGAACATACAGACTTAGTCACTGAAGATACCCGACTACATTTGAAGGGGTATGAATGGAAGGTTGTAGAGTCTAGGTTGCATGAAGACGGGTCTGAATCTGCTGTTATTCGGAGAATTTGATGGCACGAACGGTCAAAATTTCGGTATCCACAAAGAAGCGTAACCCTAGAGCGGTGAACTTGTTGGTCAACAGATTGACAAAGAATGCGGAAGATTTAGTTTTGGAGGCTGCTGATGCTGCTATTGAAGCTGCTGTTAACTATACACCTAAGTGGTCTGGCACTGCTACTGCTGGTTGGATATTTACTACCGATAAGAACGAAGCTTATCAGGAAGAGGTAGCGAACGAAGACTTGAACTTTCCAGAAGGTATCAAGGATTTAAAAGCAGCTGCACTAAACCGTATGGTGATTGCTGAGGCAAAATCGCAAGCCAGACAACTGGTTAAAAGTATGTTGAAGAAGGATAAACGGGTTCAGATGTATTTGGTGAATACGGTTGCGCACTCGGAGTACTGGTTGGCAGAAAATCCGCCGATTAACTGGACTTTACGACATGTGAACAGTGATTACTACACGCTGTCTGATATTACCCGGGAAGCCAGCTTGGCTTACAGCTTGAAATCTGCGGATTTGGCTTATAAACGTTTCGGTTGGAGTTAATTCATGAGTGCGAGATTAGAGTTTAGAGACGCTGTTGCCCGTGCTTTTCAGGGCAAGTTTGCTAAGCGGCAGGATATCAGGGTACACCATGAAAATGGGTCGAATGTTGATATGAATAGTACGACTGTCCCTGTGGTGGCGTATGAGATTGTGTACCGTAACAGTCGTCAGGCGGATTTATCGGATAAACCTAGGAAGGTGGATACAGGAGAAATTCTGATAACCGTATTGGTGAAGGAGTTGTCAGGTGTCCGTTCGGCTATTCAATTAAGGGACGAGGCAGCAGAGTTGTTGGAGCGCTCTCGGTTTTCAGGTGCTTCAACCTCCATGGCAAGCTTACTGCCCAACTCTCATGCGGTTAAAGGTTGGGTGGGTTATCGTGCGGTTGTACCGTTTTGGCATTATCATTTTTAAATTAGAAAGGACTAAAGATGTCTATTAATAAGGTTGCATCTACCAGCTATGTACAGATGGCTTATATTCCTGAAATTGTTGCAGGTACAACACCTGATAAGGGTAAAGGTATTAATTTGCGCTTTACAGGGGAATCATTTAATCAGGCACTGACTGCGGAAGTGAGCGCTGAGATTGAGTCTTCACGTCAGACACGTTCACGCTTCCTGACTAACGCTGAAGTTGCCGGTGGTCTGAACTTCGAGCTGTCTGCCGGAGAGTATGACCCGTTCCTTGAAGCCTTGTTGATGGGTTCATGGAGTAAGTTTGGTAACAACGGGGTGTTGACTGCAGGTAAGGTGGTATTTGCTGCTAATGCGAAAACCATCACTTTTGGGAATGCCGTCAGCGGACTTGCGGCGGGTGACTATTTCTCTGTTCACGACGATAAAATTGAAGGCGTGAACCGCGGACCACACCGTGTTAAGTCGATTGACTCTGAGAAGAAGATTATTACCGTTTATGGTGAATTGAAAGACCAGATCGTTGAGGGCAGCAAGATTTATCACGGTAAGTTGGTCAACGGTGTGACTCCTAAATACTTTAGTATTGAAAAACAGTATACCGATGTGAAACAGACAACGGTATTCAGCGGTATGCAAGTTGGTAAGATGTCGGCTAACTTTAATATGCGCGCTGCGATTACAGGGTCGTTTGATTTTGTCGGCCGTTCTATGACAACCGGTACAGGCCGCCTGTTGGGCGACAAGGCTGCTTATACGGCCAGTCAGGACGGTTCGGTTATCGATACTGTATTGGGTATGAAGGATGTTCTGTTTAACGGTAAGACAACCAATGAACAATTGAGCGCGGGTATCACCGAACTGAGTTTGGAATTTGATAATAATTTACAAGGTTTGGGAGCTGTAGGGGTATTGGGAAATGTGGCTACTGTTGCCGGTACCATTAACTGCAGCGGATCGTTGACTATGTACATGAACGATTTGAGCTTGTATAAAAGTGTGCTGAATCAAGAACGCTTCCGTATCGAATGGTCTGTATACGACCGCGAAGGTCACGGTTATGCCTTCGTACTGCCTTCTGTGGAATTGGATTCCCCTGAAGCACAGGTTGGTCAGAAGGATGAAGCAGCCATGATTACGGTGAACTTCAACGCACTGATGGACCCTAAATTATCGAAGACAATGATTATCTACCGCTTCTGATTAAAAACTCCCGAAAGGGAGTTTTTAATCGTCTGACGCTGTAAATTATTTGTACAAATTTATACGGAAACTGTATAATCAAATTTTCCCTAGGAGACTAAAAATGAGTAAGACGAAAGTTAAAGGATTCAGTATTGCCCGTAACTTTAAAAATGATGAAGCTGCGGTGAATCACGGTGTTTGGCGTGATGTTTTTGACGGTTCGGCACGTTTGCTGGTTGCCCGATACAATAATGATGCACACACTGCCTACCTACGTACGGAGCGTGCTAAGGAAGCCAAGCTGTTGGAAAACAGTGAGAGTGATGAAGCTCAGACATTCCTTGAAGACTTGGGTAATCGAGCTTTAGCAAAACATATCTTAAAAGGTTGGGAGGGTATTTTAGATGAAGATGGTAAGACTGAACTTCCATTCTCAGAAGAAACTGCCTACAAGTTATTGACGGAATATGTTGAATTCAGCAACTTGGTATTCAGTTTGTCAATGGAAGTTGACCAATACCGTGCCTATGCAGAAGGTAAAGCTGTAAAAAACTAACCGAATGCCTCTTGTGGGAATCAAAGTGGGCAAGTCGGCTTGAACATTTACAAGCCATGCAAGATGCCGGTATGGAAGTCAGAGCTTTAAAGGAACGTCCTAAACTAAATCCTGACTACTACTGGCTGTATGAAGCTTACCACTTACTGTCCCCAAGTAGGCAACTCGGCTCAGTCGGAGAGTATTACATCCCTTTGACTGAGTATGAGGCTTACTTCAATATCGTCAATTTAACAGATGTGGAACAGCGGTCTTTGCTTGTTTCTGTCATCTCTAAAGTTGATGGTCAACTGCTTCAGGAAAAGTACAAGGAAACCACTAAGAATTAATGTCTTAGTGGTTTTTATGTATAAATTTATACGTAAATCGTATAAAATAGGTATAAATTAATCGGGGCACAGGTATGGACGATTTATACAATTTAAAGTTTAGTGTGGATGGACTGAACGAATCCATCAAAAAGTTGACGGAGTTTAATAAAACCTTAGCTAAGGTCGGTACAGACCAACGGGGTTTAACGGCTTATCAGGGGTCATTAAAAGAGACGGTTAGCAGCCTGAGCCAGTCTGTGGACAAACTGGCTCAGGAATCGTCCCGCATCTCTGACAACACATCTAAAATGATGGCTTCTATGGTCGCACAAGCTGAGGCGGCCGATAAAGCATTGACAAAGGTAACACGAAGCGCAAAGAAAGAGATTCAGGACACACTGAAAAACGTAAACTTTGACCAGTTTATGAATGGTGTCCGCAAGTTGAAAGCCGGAGCTGAGGTAACGACTCAAGAGTTAAATACTTTGGCCAAGACGGCTGCCAAACTAAAGGCTGTACATTTGGCAGTCAAATTCGACCTGTCTGATGAAACCGGAGTATCTAAGCTGCATCACGCGGTAGAAGATATTATGGGTAGTAAGGTCGCTACTTATGTTTCTAACGATGCGATTAGGCAGCACCAACGTTTAATTAATCTTCGCCAACAGGATTTAGAGTTGGCGAAGTTGATTGCTCAGGAAGAAAAAGAACAAGCTGCCTACCTCAAGCGTAATGAGCAGTTGCTCAAGCAGGAAGAGATGGCTCGCGCCCGAATCGCTAAGGCGCGGGAACGTGATGTAGCGCTGGCGTTTAAAGAAGCTGAAGCTAAGGAAAAAGCTCTTTTAAACGAGTTGAAATCGGCAGAAAAGTTAAACCAGTCCAACAACCGTAAAGTTGCCTCTTATGAGAAGCAGCTTAGTACTTTGCAACATGCGCTCAGGTATCAGAAAGGTTCGGCTGAATCTTTAGATAAGCAGTTGATTACCTTGAGAACCATTGAGGCTGAGTATAAACGGATTGCCGCCATGCAAGCCGGTGTATCCAAAAATTATGCCATACAGGAATTTACTAAGTCTCACGGGGTAGCAGCATACAGCGAAAATGAATCCAAACGCCGGAATGAGTTGTTGGCTTTAGGTGCGACCGAGTACAGCCGTCGCATTGACGACGCTAATAAAAAGCTTCAGCAGACTACCAAGTTAAGCCAAAACATTCACGGTATTTGGCGAGGCATTGCTGCGTCCACCGGCAACCTGTGGTTGTCTTGGGGTAACTTTGCCACGATGGCTGCCGGTTTGGCGGTCGGTGGGTCAGTGTTCCAATCCTTGAAGTTTGACCGTCAACTTGGTTGGCAGATGCAGTTGGTTGGGGTCGCTGCCGAGACTTCTGCTGAAGAGGTCAAACGTCTTCAGGATGAGGTCTTGCGACTAGGGTCTTCAGGCTCGCTTTATGGGCCTATTGAGCTGGCTTCTTCTTTACGCGTATTGGCGCAAGCCGGTATGAAAACCCAAGAAGCTCTTGCTGCTCTGCCAACAACTCTGAAACTGTCGCTGGTTGCTGAAGTAGATACTGAGAACTCTGCACTCTTCTTGGCCGGTTTGAAGTCTGCCTTTAACCTGACAGACTCTCAATTGCAGACTGCTGCTGACCAAACTGCCAAAGCTGCTGCCCTATCTCAAACGTCTATTGAACAGATGATGGAGTCGATGAAACAGGCTTCATCAGAGGCAAACAAATTCGGCCTGTCTGTTTCAGACACCTCCGCTGCCCTGGCTTTGCTGGCACGAGTAAACATTACCGGTTCGGCTGCAGGTACTGCAGTGAAGAACTTGCTGACAGACTTGGCAGGTCGTACTGTCCATTCACGCAAAGCTCTGGAAGAGTTAGGTATATCGGTTTACAACTCTAGTGGTATGTTGAAACCGTTCTCTAACATTATCCGAGAGTTGCAAGAACGCTTCCAAGGTATGTCGGACCAACAGAAACAAGGCTGGATGATCTCATTCTTGAACGAGCGTGGTATGCGTGCAGCCAACATTATTTTGAATACCTCGGTTGAGGAATTTGAAAAGTTGGCGGCGAATACAGCACGCGCCGGTGAGAATATGGGTTACACCACAACCCAAGCGGAATTGCTTGGAGAAACCTCTGAGGGTATGTTCCGTGGCATGACTTCGGCTTGGCAGACTCACTTCGCAGAAGTGGGCAACAGTGTGAATGACCCTTATAAACAACTGTTGCAAAGCATGACAGACTTAGCCAACTCTGAGAATCTGAAAGAGTTGACGACTGCGCTGTCAACAGGCTTCATCACGGCTGCGAAAGCTGCGGTAGGATTTACCTCGGCTGTTGCTACTATGGCACCTGTATTGCAGATGGCCGGTGCTTACATGGGGGTTGTAGGTACAGCTTCTGCTTTGAAGTGGGTAGCTGCGGTGAATGCCGGTACAGCTTCAGCAGGGTTGATGGCTTCGGCTTTGGTTAAATTGAGAGCGGTCTCTATGGCTTTGGTTGTCGGCAACCCAGTTATTGCCGCAGCCGGTGCTTTGGCGGCACTCGTTGTAGGGGTGTCTAAGGCGTATGACGCTTTACAACCTAAAGTAGCCAACATTAAAACAGAGTTCCAAAAGATTTCTGACGTGGCAGGTTCTGTCAGCAATAAGGTACTTGAGGATTTCAATACAATCGGTCGCGGTCTGAACATCGATAAGATGTTGGGTATCGGGTTTGATGCTGATAAATTCAACAAGTACAAAGAGTTGCAAGGTTCAATTGAGAGAGTCAGCAAAGAGTATGTATTGGCCATTGCCAGCAGCAATGAAGAGTTCCAAAACAATCTGACGAAGATTAAGACAGTTTCCACTAAAGAGTTGAACGACATCACTGAGTTGGAAAAGAAACTGGCTGAAGACTCCGCTAAAGAGCAAATTGAACAAAAGGTAATGGTACTTGACCGTACCAAATCTATTTTGACAGACCAGTTGGAGAAATTTGACCAACACCACTCTCATGTCAATAAATTGTCTGAAGATTCGATGAAGGTTCGTTTGGCTTTTGAGACCGAACTTCACCGTATTACGAAGGAATTGATGACGCAACGGACGACTTTGGCTATCGAACAGATTCGAGAAACAGCTGCCGAAGCCATCCGCCAACAGTCGGCATTGGAAGGCTTCTTTGGACGCGTAGCCAATACCTTCAACGGTAATGGACACTTTAACCAAAGCATCATGCGGGTATTGAACGCTGCCAAATCCGGCGACTATAAGGGGTTGACCGAGGTTGAGAAACGATCAGCAGGCCGACTGACTTCCGAAGCTGCAACAGGTGGGGCTATCAACTCCCGAAGTGCAGAAGCAGCATTGGTTGCATCAGGCGGAAAATTCAACCTACAAAGTCTGAAAGCCCTCCACAATTCTTTGTCTAACTCCACACAGAATGAGGCTTGGAGGCAGCAGGTCTTAGCGAATCCGCAAAGGGCTGCAATCCATGCCAAACAGGTTGTTGAATCTGCCGAAGCAGCGATTCAACACTTGCAACGGGAAGTTAACGATACTTGGTTCTCTGCGGTTAAACATGCCAAATACCAAGAGATTCAAAAGTTAAAGCAATTAAAAACTGCATTCAATAGCCGTTTGATAGCAGCCAACCAGATTGGCTTAGACCAAGGAGAAGAAGGGCGGGCAAGAAAGGTTGCAACCTCTGACCCTGAGGTCGTTGCACAAGGGTTGCCGGGACAATCAAGTAGAGCGTCCGGTGGACGGTCTGCCACTCAATCCCGAGCTGAGAGACCTGCACCTACTTACAACCCTGTAAATGTACAAAATCGAGAAGTAGCTTATCAAAAACGTTTGGTTCAAGCCCAAGACGCTGAATTGAAGCAACTTGAGTTTAGATTAGAACAGGACAAGTTAAAGAATGGTTTTGCCAGCCAAGAGTTGTTGATTCAGAAGCATCAGGCTGAGACCCGTTTGGCTCAGTTAAAGGTATCTCAAGCTCAAGAAGAGTTGGAGAAAGCCAAACTTCAAGATGAGCAAGCCTTGCTGAAGGCTCAAAAGGCCATGAACAACAGTAAGATGTCTGAAGCGGATAGGGCGAGAGCTGCGGCGGATTATAAAGCGTTGAGTGGACGTTCTTCTTTCGGGGCTTCCGGTTTGCGGTTGAAATCCCGAGAAGCCATTGAAGGCGGAAGAACTAAGGAGGGAACTTATGCGGCAGGGCATTTGTTCCAACGTATGTTTGGTAAAAATCTGGTGCATTTTGCGGCCTTTAATGACGGCTGGCATATGCGTAACCGCCCACGCAGCTACCACAATACAGGTTTGGCCTTAGACTTTACCCTTAAGACCCGACAACAAGGGGAAGAGGCGGTAGCCAAAATCAAGGCCATGATGGAATCCCTTGGGATAGCTGCTAAAGATTACTTTGTACAGTTTGAACGTAAAGGTGAGAAAGGTGCGACTGGTGACCACATTCACTTCCAGTGGCAGTCACTAGCTGCGGCAGCCAGATTTGCTGCTTTGCTGAAGTCAGGTAAAGTAGGTTCTGAGGTTCTTAATATTTTGAGTGGTGTCGGAGGTCAAGGTATCCAACAATCTTATGCAGCAGAAAAGGCACTACAGGCGCAACAGGCTGAATATGAGTTGCAACAGTTGCAGGTGAAGCAAGAGAAGGAGTTGCTGGCTCTGGAGTTGAGCCGTTTTGATGCCTCGACACGGTTAACAAATCAAAGGTCTGCCGAAGGTAGTCACCAGTTGGAAATCCGCAGGTCTTTAGGTTTAATCAGCGAGAAAGAGTACAACGACGAGAAACTCAAATTGCAAGTAGCCGGTATGCGACTTGAATTGGAACGAAAACTGCTGGAGTTAAAGTCCCAAGGTTATGCGGAAAACTCTTTTGAGTACCATCAGACCCAACAAGAGGGGTTGGATAACATCCGCCGTACGGAGGAAAGTGATGCAGCGCGTAGGGCACCTGCTGAGAATTGGCAAGACGGTGTGAGAACCTCGTTTAGAAGGTTGGCCGACGAAGCTGTTAATTACGGCAAGTTTGCCACAGATGCTTTTGAAACCGTCACCGGAGGTGTGACCAACAGTTTGAATGAATTGGCGTTAACCGGAAAACTCAACTTTAAGAGTATGTCGGCCAGCATCTTGTCGGACTTGTCGAAGATTTTCAGCCGAATGGCTGCGATGAAGTTGGTCTCTGCTATTGGCGGCGCGTTTATGAGTGCAGGTGCTTCAGCAGGTGCTTCTAACCCTACATTTGATGCTTTGTTTGCAAAAGGCGGGGTCATCGGGCAGCACGGGGTGATGAAAGCTTATGCGGCAGGTGGTGTGGTAAACAGTCCGACACGTTTTATCCATTCCGGCGGTAGAGGGTTGATGGGAGAAAACGGACCTGAAGGCATTCTGCCACTCAGCAGGCTGCCGAACGGGGATTTGGGCGTGAAAGCAATTGGTGTCGGGAATGCAGGTACTGTGGTTAACGCACCGGTTAATGTGGTTGTAACCGTAAATTCCGATGGAAGCAGTGACAGTGAAGTAAATGCTTCTGACTTCCAACAGTTAGGTAAAACTATTCAAAACACAGTAATACAGGTGTTGAATAAAGAACTTTTACCAGGGGGGGTTATTTATAAATCTATGAGGGGTCGAGCATGACGTTAAGCCAGTTGAAGTGGGATTTGTACTGGGCATATGGTAGAGATACTACTGTGATGTCAAAATGTGGTGACGGAACAGGGAAGTCCGCAGGTGTAGATCTGTATGAGGTAGTGCTGGCCAGTTCGCTACTGAAAAACATGGTAGCGCAACTGCCCAGCGGCGGCGATAAGTTAATCAAGGGTAAGTATGAGAGAGGTTATGAGAATCTAAAGTCTTTGGCCGAACTAATTGCTACCCACTTCGATTTACCCGAGCAAGCTGCCCAACTTTTTCTCTTGCGTTGGTTGGAGCTGCCTCACGAGCAGGAGTTGCAAAGTCTGACGGGCATTTTACAGTGCAGTAAATCTACAGTTACGAAAAAATGTAGAAAAGTATGTGTTTGGTTGGATAATTTGGAAATGAATGCTTTATATGAATTAAGAAGCAAAATCATTGATAATTAATAAGGAAACTGGTAAGATACAATTTGATAAATTAGTATTGTTGTAATAATAGCCTGCGAAAGCGGGCTATTATTTTGTAGAAAGTGTATAAATGAATACGTTTGCATGGATTCCTGATAAAGGCGTGGATAGAGAGCCTGATTTAGCCTTGAAAGAGGTTCAATTCGGTGAGGGTGTCGTGCAGGTGCAGCAAAAGTTTCTCGCTGCTCCAAAACATAAATTTAACCTTACCTTTATCCGAGAAAGCAGTGTAATCAATGAGATATATGATTTTCTGCTGAAGCAGAGGGGGAAGCGGTTTGTCTGGAAGTGTTATGACGGAACGACTTATGTGGTTCGATGTAAAACGATTAAACGCACTGAGACCGGTATTGTGGACACGCTGACGTGTGAGTTTAAAGAGGAGTATATGTAATTATGGCTAATATTCCACAACACACGGCACAAGAAGTGGAACAGTTGGATGTATCCGCCCGAGTTGAGTTGTGGGAACTTGACCTGCGACGAAACGGTGGAAAACTGCTGCGCTTCTGTAACCAACCCAATGAGAAACAGCAGTCTGTGGTTTGGAAGGGGCAGACTTATCAAGCCTATCCCATTCAAGGTGAAGGTTTCTCATTTAAAACAGAAGGGGCAACGGACAGACCTACTTTAATGGTCGCCAACTTACACGGCCTTGTTACTTCTGCGTTGGCGCAAGATGATTTTCTGATTGGCGCAACGGTCACGCGCCGTTTGGTACATGCGAAATTCTTAGATGCAGTTAACTTTACCAACGGCAATCCTTATGCCGACCCGCAGCAGGAAGTGGTGCAATATTTTGTACTGGAGCGTGTGGTATCGCTAACGTATGAATCGGCTACTTTTGAATTAACCATCCCGTCTGAGACGACAGGCGCAAGGCTGCCCAACCGCCGTGTAGTCGCTAATTTATGTGTTTGGCAATACCGTAAAGGGGCTTGCTCTTACTCAGGCGGCGCATGTGCTGATGAAAACGACAAGCCGACCAAGGATATTAATCAGGACAGATGCGGCAAACGTCTGAGCAGTTGCCGTATGCGTTTTGGGAATGACCCGTTGCCGTTTGGCGGATTCCCGGCAGCAGATAAGGTGAATAGCAGATGATTTTGAATGAGACAGTCAAGGCACGTATTTTAGAACATGCATCTGCTGACCCTGAGCGTGAAATCTGTGGTTTGGTAATAGAACATTCAGGCGGCTTGGATTATTTCCCGTGTCGCAATGCGGCGGACAATCCTGCTGAATTTTTTGCCATTGACCCTGATGATTGGATTGCCGCAGAAGAAGCTGCTGATGTGGTTGCGGTAGTTCATTCGCATATCAACGGTAAGCCTTATTTAAGTACGCAAGACCGTGTAAACCAGCTTCAGACGGGTTTGCCTTGGGTGCTGGTTTCAGACGGCCGGATACACGTGTTTGACTGCCGTCCAAAATTACTGGGACGGCCTTTTGTTTATGGGCAAGCTGATTGCTGCACACTGTCTCGTGATGCCTTGCATCTGTGTGGCGTGGATGTTCCAGATTCACACCGTTTCGGACTGGATGAAGATAGTGTGCGGCAGCGAATCATCAAGCACTTAAAGCTTTATGGGTTTGAAAAAGTGTTGGTTGAATCCATTCAGGCCGGAGATGTGGCGGTGTTTTCCATCGGCGGCGAAGCAAATCACGTGGGCTTTTATTTGGGCGACAGTACACTGCTGCACCATTTGACTGACCGACCGAGCCGGAAAGAGCATTTCGGCGGCTACCTGAAAAGTAAACTGCATTCGGTGTGGCGACACCCTGAATTTCAGACGGCCAATATCGAAGCAGCGTGGAATGATGTGGAGTTGTAAAGATGATGACGATTTATCTGCACGGGAACCTGAAGCAATTCGGCTCCCGTTTTGATTTGCATGTTGCTGATTCTGCCGAGGCGGTACGCGCTTTATGCAGCCAATTGCAGGGCTTTCGTAAGGTGCTGCAAGGCGGGCATTTTAAATTGCGCCATGGTAACCAAGTCATTATGCCCGAAGGCTTGGAAAAAACCTTGAGGGAGCAAGGGCATAAGACCTTGCATATCACACCTGTTGTGATGGGTGCAGGCGGTAGAAGCAGCGGTTTGCTGCAAGTTGTGATTGGGGCGGCATTGGTTGTTGCTGCATTTTGGACGGGCGGTTGGTCGTTAACCGGGTTAAGTACACTGGGTACGATAGCTGCCAGCATGGGTTTCTCCCTGATATTGGGCGGCGTGTCGCAAATGTTGACAAAAACGCCCAGTGTTGGCGATGTGAAGGATTCAAAAAACCTACAATCCAGCGCGTTTTCAGGCTTGCAGAATATGGCGGCAAATGGGCAGCCTGTACCGCTTATTTACGGTGAGGTGTTGGTTGGCTCGTTGGTGATTTCGCAGGGTATCACGTCTTATTCGACTCAAAGCGGCAATTCAACTGGGTTTACAACGCCGAAGTGGTTGGTACCAAAGGAACGTAAGGCCGGTGAGGGTGCTGTGGAGCGGACCCGTAAGATAGTTTAAAGAGTTATTAGGAGTTTGATATGGGTGGTAAATCGGGAGGCAAGGCTTACACGCCGATAGAGCATCCAGATAACCTGCAGTCAGCGCAGGTTGCGGAAATCATTGATTTATTGGGTGAAGGTGAAATTGCGCAAGAATTAGATTTGAAGCGTATCTACTTGAACGATACCCCTGTTCAAAATGCTGACGGAACATATAACTTTAAAGGTGTGGAAGTTGTTGCGAATAAGGGTACGCGCGACCAATTGCCGCTTGAAGGTTTTGAAAACACGCTGCGAACAGTGGGTGTTGGCGCACGTGTAAAGAAAGCCAAACCGATTGTGCGCGAAATCACCGACCCGACTGTGACCAGTCTGATTCTAACCTTGGGTGTGTCGGCTTTGGTGAGTACAACAGATAAAGGCGACCGCCTGACCACATCGGTTAGTATGCTGGTGGAATTTATTAAGGGCGGCACAACGGTTTATCTGGAACAGGTAACTTTCGACGGTAAAACAACTTCTCAATACCATGCCGATGATGTTTACGAAAACCTGCCTCAAGTACCGTTTTCTATTCGCGTTTCCCGAGTGGACGAAGATTCGACCAGTGAGCGTTTACAGAACGATACCTATTTTGCGGCTTACACTGAAGTGATTAATTCCAACCTATCTTATCCACACTCAGTGGTAGTAGGTATTAAGTTGGATTCCGCCCAATTCGGCAATCAGATTCCGACACGCAAGTATTTGGTCAAAGGTATGACCATCAGTGTACCTGAAAACTATGACCCTGAAACGCGTACTTATGATGGTATATGGTCGGGTGCATTCAAACCTGCTTGGACGAACAACCCTGCATGGGTGTTCTACGATGCTGTCACCAATGACCGCTACGGCTTAGGCGAAAAACTCAACGGTTTTGAAGTCGATAAGTGGGCACTGTATCAAATTGCCCAATACTGTGACGAGATGGTCGATGACGGTTACGGCGGTAAAGAACCACGAATGACGTGTAACCTGCATATTACAGATGAACGTGATGGGTACGAAGTGCTGAGCGACTTAGCCAGCATTTTCCGTGGCATCAGTATGTGGACGGGCAGTGTGTTAACCGTGTCGAATGACCGTGTGACTGAGCCTGTGGCGATTTACACCAATGCCAATGTGGTTGATGGCACGTTTAGTCGCAGCTTTGTAGCCAAGCGTGCGATGACCAGCGTCGTGCATGTGTCTTATTTGGATAAGCGTGAGATGTTCCGCCAAAAAACGGAATATGTTTCAGACGATGAGTTGGTTAAACGCTACGGGGAAAACGTTAAGTCTGTTGTGGCCTACGGTTGTACGTCACGCGGTCAGGCAGCGCGCTTAGGCCGGTGGATGTTGGAAACGGCAAAACGCGAACGGCAGACTATCACCTTTACCGTTGGTGCAGAGGGTTTGAAACACCTGCCGTTTGATGTGATTCAGGTGTCGGACAAGTATTGGGCTGACGAGATGGTCGGCGGACGTGTTGTGGCCGTTAAGGGTAAAACGGTGACACTGGACGTTGAGGTTAAAAGCGCGGTCGGTGGCACGCTGATTTACATGACTCAGTCAGGTCAGAAAACCTTGAGTATTGTGGGTTTATCAGCAGATAAGAAAACCATCACGGTAGCGGAAACACCTACCGGTTTGGTATCGGAGGCTGTTTGGTCGATGATTCCGTCAACAGGGGTGAAGCCGCAATTATTCCGTTGTTTGGCGATTGAAGAGAATACTGAAGCTGGCACCTACAGTGTGGTTGCTGTGGCGCATGACCCTGACAAAGACGCGATGGTTGATACCGGTGTGAAATTCACCACAGGTGGGCGTACCAGTGCCTACACCATGAAGCCTGAGGTGTATAACCCTACTGTAGAAGTTAACGGTAAAACCATGTCATTTACATTTGATTCAAATGTATCTGGTGGTAATGTCGAGTATGAGTTTACAGTTTACCGTGACGGTAAGATTGTTAAAAGTCCTGTAGTCCAAAGTTCGCCTAAATTTAATATGAGTGGTTTGGCTAATGGTAAATATGTGGTCAAAGTACGGGCTAAAGGCGATTACGGCTACTCGAACTATCTTGAGTATGGGTTCACTGTCGATTACAACATCACCGGTTTACGGGCTATTCCAAAAACTTTGGCGATTGATTTGGTATGGAATTGGCCTAGTATGGTTGTTTCTAACCTTGCGGCACAGATTTGGTATGCGAAGGTTGATGACCCGAACAAAGCCACGCTGTTGGCCACGGTACCGCATCCGCAAAACACTTATACCCTAAGTGGTGTAGGGGTGACTGATACCTATTACTTTTGGGCGCGAGGTGTATCGGAAACGGGAGAATATGGTGAATCTACCCCATCTGTGCGTGGTAGGGCGGACAAGGACCCAGCGCCGATTGTGGCGCAAATGCAGGGGGCAATTACCAAGTCTGCTTTAAGTCAGTCTCTACTTGAGCAGCTCAACAGCGACATGACTGAAGCGGCCGCCGATGCGGTTGCAGGAGAGGCTCAACAGCGTATTCGAGCTCTGAAAGCCGAAGCAGATGCCCGAACCAAGGCTATCAAAGCCGAACAAGCCGCACGGATGGCAGCGGTTAAAGCAGCGTCGGACAAGGCGGCGAGTGATTTGCTGGAGAAAGCTGACCAGTTAGGTACACGCATCACGACAACCGAAAACGTCAACAAAACCCAAGCGCGGCAAATCCGTACCGTTACCGCCGCGCAGGGTAAGACTGCTGCGGGTTTGGAAACGGAAAAGAAAGCCCGTGCAGATGGTATAGTTGCCGAAGCGAAAAAGCGTGAAACGCTGGCCGCGCGCGTGGGTAATGCGGAAGGTGCGATTAATGAAGAAAAGCGCGTACGCGCTGAAGCTAACCGTGTGCAAGCTGAAAAGACTTCACAATTGACATCACGCATTGCCGGTGCGGAAAGTGGTATCACCAAATTGCAAAAGACTGTTTCGGACAACGAGAAAGCCCGTGCGGAAGAGACTAAGCAATTGACTGCTCGGTTTGACAGGATGAACGTCGGTGGACGTAATTACCTTAGAGGTAGTGTAGATGCTGCTAAGTGGTGGTATTACACAAAACCTAAAGGTGATAGCGTTGCGGTAATTACTGATGACTATATCGCCATGACTAATGCAGCAACTTCTAATTACTGGAAGCAATTGCAGCAGTTTGGCTATGCTTTCCGTAATCGTGGTATTAACCCTGCGCTGAATGAGTTGGCAATTGGCGATGATGTGGTTATCAACGGCTATGTGAAAAATACTTCAACTCAATCGGTTACGTTCCATTCGATTCTGCGTTATGACGTGACCTCAGGATCTACTTCTGAAGGTTTAACTATCTCGCAAACTGTGGAAGCTAATAGCGATTGGACTTACTTTGAAATCAAAAGGAAGGTGGGTGGGAGCTTACCGAAAAATTATATAGGCAACCGCTTTATCCTGCTGTGTAGTGATGCATTTGATGGTGAGTTATCCTTTAAAAAGTTGAAAGTTGCTAAAGGCACAGTTGCTTCAGACTGGACACCTGCCCCTGAAGACTTGGAAACCAAAGCTGCTGCAACCGAAGCGGCTTTAACCGAATTTAAATCGGCTCAGGCTACTAAGGATACCGCTACTACCAAGAAAGTTAATGAAGCTATCTCAAAAGTGGGTAACGCTGAAGCCAAGTTGACGCAAACGCAGGAAACGCTTGCAGACACTAAGGGCAAGGTGCAATCCCTTTACACCTTAAAAGCTGAAACGCTAGCAGGTGGCCGAAAAGCAGTATCGGGCTTGATGATGGGGGCGGACGGACAGACTGCTGACAGTCAAATCTTGCTGATGGCGGATAAAGTCGGGTTTGTGCAGCCGCATACCAGCAAGATTATCCCGATGATGACCGTTACGCGTAATGGTATGGCACTCAACGGTGACTTGGTCGCTGACGGCACGATTTTGGGTAGACATATTGCGGCGAAGCAGACGATTAGTGCGCCTATTATTAACGGCGGCAAGGTATCAGCCTCCAGCTTTTTAGGCGGTAACATCAATATCGGCAATGGTAACTTTACTGTCGATTCCAACGGTAATATGACCGCGAAAAACGGTCGCTTTGAAGGGACGGTGAGGGCGGATAGGGTTGAGGGGGTGTTGGTAGAGGGAATTGAGTTTAAAAGGAGAGACCTTGGCGTAGTCCATAGACATTCGGGTATTAAGAACAAAATGCCTTACAAAACTATAGTTGCCCACTCTGAATATACTTTTACTAAGACAGACCCAAGGGAGGCCAGACTAATCTTTGAACCTATTTTTTTGGATTATGAGCACGGTACTACTGAAAGGTCTAAAATATCTTCGTCTGGAGTTGTCTATATTAATGGCGTAATTGCCCCTAAATCTGTAGCCGAATATAGAGGCAGTAATACGTTCTTAGGAGGTAGAGTGCACTTTGCACCCGGGGAGGGGAATCGTAGTTTACGATCCTTAAACCTACCAAAAGGCTACTGCACAATTAGGATATTGGTAGCCGGGGTGCAGGTTAAACAGGCTTACTCATTTAGCACCATTGACGAAATTAAAGACATCACACGCGCTCCTACGGATAATATAATTGACGCACTATTAATCTATAAATACCCTAGCCAGCTCGCAAATGCGGGCATTTTATGACCAAAAGAAAGGAAATTTATGACAACTAAGCAGCAAATGATTATCGGCATCAAGGCCGATGTTGAAGATGTGAACACCGGTGTTCCGGCATCGTTTCATATTATTTCGGGTGTTCACCTTGACTTAACCAACAAATACTACACGGCCACGGTTGACAGCTATTACAACCAAGACTTGTACGACAAGGGTAAGCGCGCATTGGGCAGCGTGTCATTTTCGCTGTCTGAAGATCCGCCGCGTGGCGTGGATGTGATTGATTGGGCACTGACCTCATTGGTTGATAGCGACAATCCCAACCCGCATCAATTTACCGGTGCGGAGTTGGTTAAAGCTGACTTGAGTGAGTAATCAATACAGGCCGTCTGAAATTCAGACGGCCTTACCTTTATGGGAAACCCAATGTCTGAACCTTTAATTACACCTGCTGCCGTTTATACCTTTGGCGGCGTGGTTTCCGCCGGTACGCTGCTGGGTATGCCTGCCGATGCCGTTGCGCTTGGTGCGATTGCTTCGGCGGCTGTAACCATGATTTCAGAGCCGAAAAGCCGCTGGATGGCTATTGCTTACATCATCATTGGCGGCTTGCTTGGTGGTGCGATTGCGCCGTCAATCGTGCATATCTTGGTTGGGCAATATGCCAGCCAATCGCCTGCGCTGATTGAGCAGAAAACAACTTTGGCACAAGTGGCCGCACCTGTGTTTGTCGGCTTGATGTGGCAGCTTGTTATCAAGATTGTGCGTGTGTTGTGGCCAGCTTTTGAAAAGAATGCTGACCGCATTGTGAGTCGCATGCTGGATTTTGTTTTGAACCTGCGAATTAAATCGGGAGGTGATAAATGATGATTTCGATTCTTGCCGCCGCACCCTCGGCGATAGTGGCTTACATGATGATTTGCCGACTAAACGCCAAGAAGCGCCGTTTATCGGACTTAGAAGGTTGGGCATTCCTGCTGCTGCTTGGTGGTGCTGTTTACACGGTTTATGCCGCAATCTCATACGGCAAAATGCCGTCAATGGGTAAGTTGTTTTTAGATTTCGGTATTTGCCTTTACTTTGGCAGTCGCACGACTCGCACGTCGCGATGGCTGAAACGCCGCTTGCCTAATGTTTAATACAGCCGTCTGAAATTCAGGCGGCTTTTATGGGGATTTGAAATGGCTAAATATGGTAGTCGAGGCGCGGATGTACGCGCCTTGCAACACGCTTTAGGTGTATATGTTGACGGCAGCTTTGGCAGCAAAACCAAGCAAGCCGTGATTGCATATCAAATGGAAAACCGACTTGTTGCTGACGGGATTGTCGGCGCGAAAACATGGGAGGTGCTGTTACCGCAATTGAAATCGGTTGAATCACGTAAGGTTAACCGTGATGTGTTCTTCGCTGAATTGCGTAAGTCTTTGTTTAAAGGCGGTTTTAATCAATCGCAGGTTGATGGGATTAATACCCTGATTGATGTATTTGAAAGCAGCAAAATCGGCGTGAACCATTCGGCGTACATGCTGGCAACAACGTATCACGAAACCTCTTACACAATGCAGCCAATTGTTGAGCGTGGCAGTGTGCGCTATTTTGACAAATACGATACAGGCCGCCTTGCCGCCCGACTGGGCAATACGCCTGAAGCTGATGGCGATGGTTATAAATACCGTGGGCACGGCTATGTGCAGCTTACTGGTACGGCTAATTATCGCCGCGCCGGTAATAAACTTGGTATTGATTTGCTAGGCAATCCTGACTTGGCACTTGACCCTGTTCATGCTGCTGGGATTATGGTTTTCGGCATGGTGGAAGGTTGGTTTACAGGTAAAAAATTGTCTGATTATATCGGCGATTACACGGCAAACTATGTCGCTGCTCGCCGCATCATTAATGGTGTGGACAAGCAATACAAAATCGCCGCTGAAGCGGTTGCGTTTGAATTGGCTTTGCGCCGCGCGAAAGGGTAATAGAAATGGATAGGGGTGTAGAGTTTTGCCAGCGTATGATTAAAGAGTGGTCTGAAAAATCCCGACAGGCTAGTGAAGATGCCGATTTAAAGGCGTTTGAACAAGCTGAGTTGGAGTTGAAGAATTACCAAACTATGTTGGCCTATTATGAGAAGGGTTGAACCTTAAAGAAAACCGTACACCTTTAAGGTGTACGGTTTTATCCACCTGAAGGTAGTTGAATCACCCTCAGATTAATCCTGAGTATTGTCATAAAAGCCGTCTGGGTTTCAGACGGCTTTGTTCAATCTATTAATAAATAGAATCATAGTTTCAACACACAGGTTTAAAGTGGCTGCCACTTGGTACTGATAATACTGTTGAAAGATAGTGATGTCAAGACTAAACTTGATTCACCATTTTTGCACCATTTATTTTTTGTTATTTGTAAGTTATTGATAAATATATATAAAATTTAAATGTATATCTTATCGAGCATGGGCGCGACGGAAAGGCGGCGAGTGGGTAGGATGTTTGTGGTCATGTCAAGGTGTTAAGCGGGTGCAAATGGGCATGATTATAACAGAGATGACGGCAGCAAAATGGCTGGCGCTGACGCTATCCGGGCGGAATTGTTTTGTAAGGATAGGTTACCGATTAAGTGAATATTTCAACGAAGTTTGATTTAAAACATGTTTCTTTCTATGTAATCTTATGTAGTTATATAAATATGTTAGTATTTGTCAAAATAAAATATTTATTAAATAATATTATGTTTTATATAGTAAATATTTTAAGTTTTTGAATAAAATTTATTTATATATGCTTGTTTATCTCTTAATATTTGAAAAGGACATGTCATGAAAGCGTTGAAATCGTTTCTGATATGGGGCTTGGTGGTGTTGGCAGGGGTATTTGCTTTCGCCACTTTAGCACTCAGTCGCGGCGAACACGTCAGTGCTATTTGGCTGGTGGTGGCTGCGGTATCGGTATATTGTATTGCCTATCGTTTTTACAGCCTTTATATCTGTAAAAATATTCTGCAGCTCGACCATCGCCGTATGACGCCGGCGGAACGCAACAACAACGGTGTCGATTATGTGCCGACCGATAAAAAAGTATTGTTCGGCCATCACTTTGCTGCAATTGCGGGTGCAGGTCCGTTGGTAGGGCCGGTGTTGGCATCGCAAATGGGTTATCTGCCGGGCACGCTGTGGATTATTTTTGGTGTGGTATTGGCCGGTGCTGTGCAGGATATGATGGTGTTGTTTGTGTCTATGCGCCGCGACGGTAAATCCTTGGGCGACATCATCAAACAAGAATTGGGCACGACTGCCGGCGTGATTGCGTCTATCGGTATTCTGATGATTATGATCATCATCACATCGGTATTGGCCTTGATTGTGGTAAAAGCGCTGACCCATAGCCCTTGGGGTACGTTTACCATTGCTGTGACTGTGCCGATTGCGCTGTTTATGGGTTTCTACGCTCGCTTTATCCGCCCGGGTCATTTGGGTGAAATCGCGATTGTCGGCTTTATCGCCATGATGAGCGCCGTAATCTTCGGTAATCATGTGGCCGAAAGTGCGATTGGCCCTTGGTTTGACTTGAATGGCGTGCAATTGGCCTTCGGCATTATGCTGTATGGCGGTATTTCTTCGCTGCTGCCGGTGTGGTTCTTGATGACACCGCGCGATTATCTGGCGACTTTCCTGAAAATCGGTACCATCATTGCATTGGCCATCGGTATTATTGTGGTTGGTCCGGTGCTGAAAATGCCGGCTGTGACCCACTTTATCGACGGTACCGGTCCGGTGTTCTCCGGTAAGCTGTTCCCGTTCTTATTCATTACCATTGCTTGCGGTGCGGTATCCGGTTTCCATGCGCTGATTTCTTCCGGTACCACCCCTAAAATGATTGAAAACGAAACCCACGTTCGCGCCATCGGTTATGGCGGTATGTTGATGGAAAGTTTCGTGGCCATTATGGCTCTGGCTGCGGCTTGCGTGTTGGAACCAGGCGTGTACTTCGCCATGAACAGCCCTGCGGCTTTGATTGGTACTGACCCTGCAACGGCGGCGCATGCCATCACTACTCATCTGCAAATTCCAGTGGATGCGGCGACTTTGGCCAATACTGCGCGTGAAGTGGGTGAGAATTCGATTCTGTCCCGCGCCGGTGGTGCACCGACTTTAGCTGTCGGTATGGCACACATCATGAGCCAATTGATTCCGGGCGAAGCAATGATGGCCTTCTGGTATCACTTTGCGCTGTTGTTTGAAGCCATGTTTATTTTGACTGCGGTGGACGCAGGTACCCGTACTTCACGCTTTATGGTGCAAGATTTGCTGGGTATTTTTGTGAAACCTTTGGGCACCGGTCAGGGCATGTTCTCGAATTTGGTGGCCACTTTCCTGACCGTTGGCGCATGGGGCTACTTCCTGTATACCGGTGTGACTGATCCATTGGGCGGCATCAATTCGCTGTGGCCTTTATTCGGTATCGGTAACCAAATGCTGGCCGGTATGGCGCTGATTATGGTAGCGGTTGTGTTGGTAAAAATGAAAAAAGAACGTTATGTATGGGTGCCGTTGGTACCGGCCATGGGCTTATTGATTGTGACTGCCGTGGCTTCCATGCAGAAACTGTTTGATTCCGACCCACGTGTCAGCTTCTTGGCACACGCTGCACAATACCGTGAAGCGGCTGCGCGTGGCGAAGTGTTGGCTCCGGCCAAAGACGTGGCGCAAATGGGGCAGATTGTCTTCAACGACTATGTCAACTCAGGTTTGTGCGCAGCATTTATGCTGGTTGTGATTTTCATCGCCATCTACGGCTTGATGACTGCCATGAAAGCGCGTAAAGTGGCTTGGCCGACTGCGAAAGAAGTCCCTGCCGTTTACCGTGACGAGGTTCAAACCAATGAGAAAATTGCTTAATCATCCTTTAATAGGCCGTCTGAAAAAAGCGCATAAGAGCTTTTGTGTCGCTGCCAATTATATGGCCGGTATTCCGGATTACGATCGTTACGTTGCCCAGCAACGCAAATATAATCCGAATACGCCGGTGATGACTCGGGCGCAGTTTATCGAGTATTGCCGAATCAAAAGCGGTGGCGGCTGCTGTTGAAAGATGAAAAAAGCCCTGTATGGTGACATGCAGGGCTTTTTCTTGTGATGTAAGGGATAAACAGGGGCGCTATCTTTCAATGGCCTTTCAATGGCTTAGTGCTGTAAGTGTGATGTTTCGCTTTTGTACGATATTGGCTTCGATTGATACTCAAATTTGAGATTGGCAGCAGTTGTAGTTTTTGATTCATTAAATAAAGGCCGTCTGAAAAAAATTTTCAGACGGCCTTTAAAGACTCATGCTTTATGATTTAGATTTAGGTTGATACAGAAAAATAGCAATACACAATAAAACCGGTAACGCCATTTCAGTAGATTCTTCCAATGATTGAATAATCACCGCCGAACGCTCAGAAAGCGTGATATCAAATAATTTATTTAATTGTGCATTCAAGCGGTCGATAAACTTGCTGGCCACCAGCAACACAAAAGCGAGAATCGTGTAACCATATGCTACCGGCCACGGGCGAGATGATTGGCGCAGCTGCTTGAGGAAGGTTTTGCCCAAATAAAATGCCAGTAATAATAAAAATAAGCAAATTGCAGCACCGAGCAGCTTATCGGATAAAGGAATCATGTCGCTGCGG
Organism: Neisseria sp. N95_16; assembly: GCF_002551535.2. NCBI lineage: Bacteria > Pseudomonadati > Pseudomonadota > Betaproteobacteria > Neisseriales > Neisseriaceae > Neisseria > Neisseria sp. N95_16. Next base: position 16,875 of record NZ_PDBT02000002.1, on the reverse strand, counting down.
TAGAAATTGCTTTTTAAAAAGCTCATGCTGAATAAAGATTTGTGTAAATCCATTTCACGCAAGCCAAATAATACCGCTGTGGCCGCAGTAGCCAAGCGGTCAAAACGGTAAAACGGGCGCATAAGCACACAATCGCCAATAAAAACCATAAATAAGGGCTGAAGATTTCAAATGTACCCGATTCGCTGAATAAGAAATTAGCCAAATCCAAAGGCGCAAAAACCGCAACATGTAAAACTAATGCCCAATACACAGCCAGCAGCAAGGTACTGATTAAAAAATGACGAGATAAGTTCATGATGATTTGAATACATATAAGAGTGTACGGCATTGTACGCCACAATGGATGAGACGTGTTAATTTATGCGGATCATATTGTAAAAGAAGAAGCCATCTGAAAAATTAGATAAGTATTTCAGATGGCTTTAAGTCAATTATTAGATTGATTCGTTACGTGATACTCGAAAGCTGATGTTATCGAAGCGCTTAAAACTGCATCTGCCCCCGCAGCCAGAATTGTCGTCCAGGCTCATTAACACGGGTTGTTTGAACCCCAGCTGAGGCATTTCCGGCCTTGTTGACGAATTCAGCATAGGTTTTATTAAACACGTTATCCACTCCGGCTTGAAGAATGGCATTTTTATTGATTTTCCAGCCTGCATTGAGTGACAAAACACCAAAGCCTGCAGAAGCGCCGATATCTTGTCCAATAATATTACCTTGCCCTTTGGCAAAACGCTTTTGTTTATTGACTACGCGCCATAGTGCCCCGGCATTAAATTTACCATTATCCCAGTTAAGTGAGGTTTTCCAGTCTAGTGGAGGTGTTTGAGCTAGAGGGATATTATCGGTACGGTTTTTTCCATAAGTATAGGCAAGGCTGCTGCCTATTGTCCAATTTGGTGCAAAGCGATAATTGAACTCAGCTTCACCGCCAAACCGTTCAGCTCTAATATTACGTGCACCAACCGAATTATCAACAAGAATAAAATTATTAATACGACTGCCAAATAGTGATACAGAGGCACGCCATTTGTCATTTTGCCAAATTACCCCGGTATCTATTTGGTTGTTACGCTCTGGTAATAAATCTTCACTACGGTTACGTTCCCAATAATCCGGAGCACGTTCCGCTGTTCCTAAGCCTAAATAGTATTTGGTATTTCCTGCCTGATGTTCATAGCGTAAAAATCCTGAATTTAAATTATATTTTTGGGTTCTGGCAGTATCATTGAGCGGGTATGCATCATAAATGGCTTTAATTTCGTCATGCCGATAACCGGCGATCCAGTTTTGATGGTCAGTATATGCCCAGTTGGCTTCAGCAAAACCTCCCCAATGTGTGAAATTTTGATTGGGCGTATACGGTTTGCTTGCATAATCTGTACCACTACGCGATGAATGTTTATCACGCATATAATCTATGCCTGTTTGTAATTCAATATTGTTAAAATCAAATGTGGTTTTTAACTGAGCAGTATCGGTTTCACGTTTGGGGTTATTTGCACGTGCCATTCCTGGGCGAACAGGCCGCATGCTGTAATTGTCCATAACATGATCAATAGTACTTTGGCCATAACGGAATTCTGCTTCCGCAAACCAATCATTAATATTGTGTTGTACGCCGCGGACATTCCAAGCGTCACGGTCAAATTTGCTACCATCCATCATTCGGTCTGAATAGGCTGCTTTTGCCCGACTGCGCTCATAAGTTGCTGCCAATAAGGTATCTGGTGAAGGGGTTAGACCTAATTGTAGCATTTGGCTGTTGCGTTCAAAATTAGAATGGGCTTTATTGTTGTCCCCATCTTGGTAATCGTCTGAGGTGTTGTAAGTAGCATTTAGACGCGCATAGCCTAGTTCATTTCCTACAGTCCCATCCACCATCGCATCGTGCCTACCAAAACTACCGATGGTATAGGCTGTATTAAAATGTATATTTTTTTCATGAAATTTTGGTTCTTTGCGTACAAAGCGTGCTGAACCTGCTACTAATCCGGTACCTTGGGTGACGGTCTGTGGCCCCTTGGTAATAACAACCTGATCATAGGAATTGGGAAAAATATAGGCAGTAGGCGGATCCATACGGCCTCCGCAACCGCCATAGATGAATTGATCATCGGCTTGAATGGCTAAACGTGAACCGCCTAAACCACGAAATAAAGGGTCACCAGATGTACCGCCTTTTCGAATGACATTCATATTAGGGACAGACAGTAATAATCCTGCTCCATCGTTTGCGGGTAAGGGCTGGACGGCTCTTTTGGTATTAAACTGCACAATATTTGCACGGTTTTGTGGTGCAGCAGTCACAACAACTGGTTCTAGTTCTTGGTGGAGAGGTGGTAATTCGGTACTACCCCAAGTGGTACTGATAGAGAAACTTAATGGTAGTAAACTTAGAAAAGGAGAAGGTTTCATTTTATGCTTTCGGATAAATGAATAGGGGCTTAGGAAGCAAAATCATCAAAAAACCTGATAAGCTCCTAATTTATTATAACATAACTGCGCAAATTCTAATGCTAGATGAATTCATGTTAATTGATTAAAGTCAATTAACATGAATATTTTAATGTTAATATTTAACCATTTTGCTTAGAGACTATTTTGAAAAAATAAAAAGCCGTCTGAAACGTTCCGATAATACAACGTTTCAGACGGCCTTAATTCAATCAAAGATTGATGTAATTACAGGCTGTAATACATTTCAAATTCCAGCGGATGCGGCGCCATGCGTACGCGGCGGACATCTTCTTCTTTGAAGGCGATGTAGCTTTCGATCCAGTCTTTGCTGAACACGCCGCCGCGGGTCAGGAATTCGTGGTCTTCTTTCAACGCAGCTAAGGCTTCGTCTAAAGAGGCGCACACGGTTGGTACCAAAGCGTCTTCTTCCGGTGGCAAGTCGTAGAGGTTTTTGGTGGCCGGATCGCCCGGGTGGATTTTGTTTTGGATACCGTCCAAACCGGCCATCAGCAAGGCGGCGAAACACAAGTAAGGGTTGGCCATTGGGTCAGGGAAACGCGCTTCGATGCGGCGGGCTTTTACGCTGTTTACCGATGGAATGCGGATAGAGGCCGAACGGTTTTTCGCTGAGTAAGCCAGTTTTACCGGTGCTTCAAAGTGTGGCACTAAGCGTTTGTACGAGTTGGTTGACGGGTTACAAATCGCGTTCAAGGCTTTGGCGTGTTTGATGATGCCGCCGATGTAGTAGAGCGCGGTATCGCTCAAACCTGCGTAGCCGTCGCCGGCAAACAAGTTTTGGCCGTCTTTCCAAATCGATTGGTGCACGTGCATGCCTGAGCCGTTGTCGCCCATAATGGGTTTTGGCATGAAGGTGGCGGTTTTACCGAAGTTGTGTGCCACGTTCCAAATCACGTATTTCATGTCTTGGGTTTGGTCGGCGCGGCGGACTAAGGTGCCGAATTTGGTACCCAGTTCCATTTGCGAGCCGGTGCCCACTTCGCCGTGATGCACTTCGACTTCGATGCCGATTTCTTCCAAAATATTCACCATGGCCGAGCGCAAGTCTTGGCCTTGGTCAACCGGTGCCACAGGCGCGTAGCCGCCTTTAACCATTGGGCGGTGGCCGGTGTTTTGGCCGTCAAGATGCGCGCCGCTTGACCAGGCGCCGCTTTCAGAAGTGATTTCATAGCGAGTTTTGTGCATGGCGGTTTCAAATGCTACGCCGTCAAACACAAAAAATTCAGGCTCGGGGCCGAAGAAAGCGGTGTCGCCAATGCCGGAAGATTTCAAGTAGGCTTCGGCGCGTTTGGCGATGGAACGCGGGTCGCGGTCGTAGCCTTGGCCGTCGGCAGGGTCGATCACGTCGCAGGTAATCACGACGGTGGTGTCATCGTAAAACGGATCGATAAAGGCAGTGGACGCATCGGGGCGCAACTGCATGTCGGAAGCTTGAACGCCTTTCCAGCCGCCCATAGAAGAGCCATCGAAGGCTTGGCCGTTTTCAAACCAATCGTCAGGGTCTTCCAATACGATGCGTGATGGAATGGTAAAGTGGTGTTGTTTACCTTTGGTATCGGTAAAACGCAAATCAACGAAGCGCGCTTCGCTTTCTTCAATCAGTTTTACAACGTCTTTAATAGACATGTTCAAGCTCCTAAATAGGGAAATCAGTCAATCCAAATAAACATGCGACCTAAAATGCTGCATTTGGTTGCCTATTTATTTGGATAAACTGGATGGGCGGGCAGTAAAAATCGGCTGGGCTATTTTATCACGTTTCAGGGCTTGTCAGTAGCCGTTAAAAAATAGCGCGTGAAGGCTTGAGGCCGTCTGAAAAACAGCGGTAAATATAGTGATTGCGCTGTGTTTTAATCGATTCAAACCGATACATGAAATATAATTTCAGATGGCCTGATTGTCAACAATTTACTGCTTCAACGGCGCAATACAGCAACTTGCGGTATTTAACGCAACATCCGCTTTAATCCTGACGAAATCCCGTTATAATAACGCTTTTGCCTGATGAGTGAAGGAAACCAGCCATGAGCAGCAAACCGCGTTACGCCGTATTCGGCAATCCTGTGCAACACAGCAAATCGCCGCAAATCCATCAAGAATTTGCCAAGCAGGAAAACGTTGCCATTGATTACGACCGCATTTACGCCGAAATTGGCGGATTTGCCGAAGCCGCTGCTGCGTTTTTTGCCGAAGGCGGGCAGGGCGCGAATGTGACTGTGCCATTTAAATTGGATGCCTTCAATTTTGTTGACGAACATTCCGAGCGCGCGTTGGCTGCCGGTGCGGTGAACACCATTATTCCCTTGGGCAACGGCAAATTCCGCGGCGACAACAGCGACGGCGTGGGTATGGTGAATGACATCATTCAGGCGCAAGGCGTGCCGGTGACGGGCAAGCGCGTGTTGCTGATTGGTGCAGGCGGTGCGGTGCGTGGTGTGATTCCCGTGTTGCAAGGCCGTCAGCCTGCTGAAATCGTCATCACCAACCGCACTCATGCCAAAGCCGAAGAAGTGGCCGAGCGTTTTGGCATTCGCGCGATTGCCATGAATGAATTACCTGAAAACCATTTCGATATCATCATCAACGGCACATCCGGCGGCTTAAGCGGCGAATTGCCCGACATTGCACCGGCTGTGTTCGGTGCGTGTGCCTTGGCTTATGACATGGTTTACGGTAAAGATTCCGAGCCGTTTTTAAAATTTGCCGCCGAATCGGGCGCGCAAAAAACGGCCGACGGCTTGGGTATGCTGGTCGGGCAGGCCGCGTTTTCTTACCAATTGTGGCGCGGTTTCGAGCCGGACATCAAACCTGTGTTTGAATACATGAAAGACCTGTGATGTTGCGCATTCTCAAATGGCTGATTGCGCTGCCGGTGGCGGGCTTTATTTTGTTCAACGCCTATGTGTATGGCAACATCATCACCTACCGCGCCGTTGCACCGCACCAAACTGCATTCATGAGCATGCGCATGAGCCAGTTTCAGCAAGAAGGGCGCAGCGAAAGGCTGGATTACCGCTGGGTGCCGTATGAACGCATTTCCACTAACTTGAAAAAAGCGTTGATTGCTTCGGAAGACGCCAAATTCGCCGCGCATGACGGCTTTGACTGGAGCGGCATTCAAAACGCCATCAAGCGCAACCAGAAAAGTGGTGAAGTGAAAGCCGGTGGTTCGACCATCAGCCAGCAATTGGCGAAAAACCTGTTTCTCAACGACAGCCGCAGCTACATTCGCAAAGCCGAAGAAGCCGCCATTACTGCGATGATGGAGGCCGTCACCGACAAAGACCGCATTTTCGAGCTGTATCTCAATACCATCGAATGGCATTACGGCGTGTTCGGTGCCGAAGCCGCGTCGCAGTTTTTCTATAAAAAACCGGCCGCCGAGTTGACCAAACAGCAAGCCGCCAAGCTCGCCGCCCGTGTGCCTGCGCCGTTGTTTTATGCGGATAATCCGAAAAGCAAACGCCTACGCGGTAAAACCAACATCATTTTTCGGCGTATGGGTTCGGCAGAATTACCGGTCAGCGACACCGAATAATGACAAATCACTTATTAATGAAAAAGGCCGTCTGAACACTATTTTTCAGACGGCCTTGGTTTTATCATATAGTCACAAAAATAAAAATGATAAGCGTAATGGTTTCATTACGTTTGACCTGTTGACCGACGATTCATTGACTCAAAAGCTTATGGAAAAAATCACACACAGCGCCCACATCAACCTAGCAACCGCGCACAAACTGATTCAGTTCGGCATGGAATACGCCGAACACAAACACCTTCGAATCGCCATCGTCGATGCCGGCGGTCATTTATTGGCCTTTGCCCGCATGGACGAAGCGGCTTTAATTACCATCGATACCGCCATCAATAAAGCCCAAACCGCTGTTTATCTGAAAGCACCATCCACGCAGTTGGCCAACTTCAACAGCCAGATGACATCAAGTCTGGTGAAAACTGATAAGCTCACCGCCCAACAAGGCGGCGTGCCCTTGCTGCACCACGGCCACATGGTCGGTGCCGTGGGGGTGAGTGGTGCTGATGGTGAAAGCGACAACCGTACCGCCGAAATGATTGCCGCTGCATTTGCCGGATAATTGATTGGTGTCTCAAAATAAAACAATCAAACAAGGCCGTCTGAATTTCAGACGGCCTTGTTTATGGCTCGAGACCTTTAAAAATAAAACGTACAATCTCTATTCAAATCAAGCGGCTTTATTTGTATGATAACGGAAAAATACAGTAATAATCACAGAGGAAAAAATGGAGAAGCAGACTGTAGGCATGATTCAGATTACCGTAGCGGCGGTGTGTTGGGGCTCGCTCGGTTTTTTGGGCACTTTACTCAACCGTGCCGGTTTTGACGGTGTGCAGGTGGCGACTTTGCGCATTGTGATTGCGGCGGCGATTTTGTTGCTGTTGCTGCCGTATTTCATGCGCTTTTTGCGTGGCTTGGACATCAAGCGTCTGCCGATACTGACGGCGCAATCGCTGATTGGTGTGTTGGGTATGAGTTTGCTGTATTTTGCGGCGGTGGCCAAAGTCGGCTCGTCGCTGGCGGTGGCGCTGCTCTATACCGCGCCGGTGTGGAGCTTGATTTTCAGCTGCATGCTGTTGGGCGAACCGATTACGCGCAAAGCGGCCATGCTTACGGTGGTGGCCGCATTGGGTGTGGGCTTGACCATGGCAGGCGGCATGAATTTTGATGCGCTCGGGATTATGATTGGGCTGGGCTCGGGGATTTGCTACGCGCTTTATGGCGTGTTGGGCAAAAAAGTCATGACGGGCGCGCCGCCGATGATGTTGCTGTTTACCTCGGTGAGTATTTCCGCGCTGGCTTTGCTGTGTCTGCCTGCTACGCATCAAACTTTGGCTCAATTGGTTGCGTTGGATGTTTCGGTATGGCTGACTGCGTTTGCCTTGTCTTTGGTCGGCACGATTATCGCCTTTGGTTTATTTGTCAAAGGTTTGGAAAAAATGCCTGCCGCCAAAGCCGCTGTGTTCACCGTGTTTGAACCGTTTACTGCGGTGATGTTGGCGGTATTTTTGCTGGGCGAACAATTGGGCGTGTTGCAATCGGTGGGCGTGTTTTTGATTATTGCGGTGGCGGTGTTGAATGCGGTGGGGAAGAAAGAAAAAATGGAACAGGCGCTGGGATAAGTGAAACCAGCAAGCTCATCTTTATATGATAAAAGGCCGTCTGAAATTTCAGACGGCCTTTATCTTTTCATTCAATCTAAATTAAACCTTATTTCGCCATATTCTGAAACACTTCACGCGCGGTGGCGATGGTTTCGTCAATCAGTTCAGGTGTGTGCGCGGCGGAAACGAAACCGGCTTCGTAGGCGGATGGGCCGAAGGCAACGTTGCGTTCCAGCATACCGTGGAAGAAATGTTTGAACGCATCGATGTTGCTGCGTGCCATGTCACCGTAGTTTTGCGGCGTGAGGTCGGCGAAATACAGGCCGAACATGCCGCCCACGCTGTCGGCGGTAAACTGAACACCGTTGTCTTTGGCGGCGGCGGTGAAACCTTGTACCAGTTGCTCGGTGCGGGCGGTCAGGTTTTCATAAAAACCGTCGCGCTGGATGATTTCCAAGGTTTTCAAACCGGCGGCCACGGCCAGCGGGTTGCCGGAAAGGGTGCCGGCTTGATACACGCAGCCGAGCGGGGAAATGCATTCCATGATTTCGCGTTTGCCGCCGAACGCCGCCAACGGCATGCCGCCGCCGATGACTTTGCCCATGGTGGTCAGGTCGGGTTTGACGCCGTGCAGCGATTGCGCGCCGCCGAGCGCCACGCGGAAACCGGTCATCACTTCGTCGTAAATCAATACCGCGCCGTGTTTGGCGGTCAGTTCGCGCAGGGCTTTGACAAAGTTTTCAGACGGCCGCACCAAATTCATATTGCCGACAAACGGCTCCAAAATCACGCAGGCGATGTCGTTGCCGGATTGGGCGAAGGCTTCTTCGAGCTGGGCGACGTTGTTGTATTCCAGCACCAAAGTGTGTTTGGTGAAATCGGCCGGTACACCCGCTGAACTCGGGTTGCCAAAAGTGAGCAGGCCGCTGCCGGCTTTCACCAACAAGCTGTCGGAATGGCCGTGGTAGCAGCCTTCGAATTTGATGATTTTGTCGCGGCCGGTGTAGCCGCGTGCCAAGCGGATGGCGGTCATGGTGGCTTCGGTGCCGGAGCTGACCAAGCGCACTTGTTCGACGCTCGGCACCAGCTTGGCGATTTCTTCGGCGATGACGATTTCGCCTTCGGTCGGTGCGCCGAACGACAAACCGCCCACAGCCGCTTCGCGCACGGCTTCCAGCACTTCAGGGTGGGCGTGGCCGACAATTGCAGGCCCCCATGAGCCGACGTAATCGATGTAGCGGGTGTCGCTTTCATCCCAAACATACGCGCCTTCGGCTTTTTTGATGAAGCGCGGCACGCCGCCGACGCTGCCGAACGCGCGCACCGGTGAATTCACGCCGCCGGGAATGATGGCTTTGGCGCGGTTGAACAAGGTTTCGTTACGGTTCATGCTGGTGTCCTTTAAAAAAGGCCGTCTGAAAGGGTGAGGCCGTCTGAAAAATAAAGTGCCATTCTAACATTGATTTGCGGCTAAGCGGTTTCAGACGGCATGATTCAAGCAGCGAAATGCGCAGCCTGTTTTCAAATCTATGCAGATGAATATGAAAATTATTCTTTAAAAACAATCACTCTATTCATTTTTTATTGGGCTGTGCTATAATCTCGCACCTTAACCAATACTTAGAAAAAAATCATGTTACGCGGATTACTGGCAGCCTGCCTTTTGCTTTGTTCGTCGCTGACTTGGGCGCAGCGCGATGTGCCTACCGATATGAGTGTGGCGGTGTTGAAACAAGTTGAATTGCCGTATGTGAAATTGAGCAGCGGCGGCTTTTCGTGGACGAAACTGCTCACCTTGGGCTTGGTCGACGGCAATGCCGGCCGCTTCCAATTATCCCGATTCGTGCGCATCCGCGATGAAAACGACCGCTTTATCGTATTAGGCCGTCTGAATGCGCAAGTCGGCAAACCCTTGGCCGTCAAACAAGACGGCGCGGGTGTGATTCGTGAAATTTGGGTGCTGACCGAAGGCGAAGTGCAAAACTTTGCCGAGCGCGTCCAAAATCAGGCGCAGTAAGTTTCAGGCCGTCTTAAAACCCATTAAATTCCAAGCACGGCGGCTTTTATATCAACAGCCCAACCGTGTTGATTAAATATATCAAATTGAGAGAACCGCACTTTCAGACGGCCTTTGCAATCTTCAAAGGCCGTCTGAAAGTTTTATAAATCAGCCCCGCGATTACGGGCTACCTGAGAAAGCACAAACCATGAAAAAAGTCTTTATCCGCACGTTCGGTTGTCAAATGAACGAATACGACAGCGAAAAAATGCTGGCCGTTTTGGCGGAAGAACACGGCGGCATTGAGCAAGTTTCGCAAGCCGATCAAGCCGATATTATTTTGTTCAACACTTGCTCTGTGCGCGAAAAAGCGCAGGAAAAAGTATTCTCCGATTTGGGACGCGTTCGCCCGCTCAAAGAAAAAAATCCCGACCTGATTATCGGTGTGGCCGGCTGCGTGGCTTCTCAAGAGGGCGAAGAAATCATCAAGCGCGCACCTTATGTCGATGTAGTGTTTGGCCCGCAAACCTTGCACCGTTTGCCGAAAATGATTGTGGACAAAGAAACGTCCGGCCATTCGCAAGTCGACATTTCTTTCCCCGAAATCGAAAAATTCGACCACCTGCCGCCGGCGCGTGTGGAAGGCGGCAGCGCGTTTATTTCCATCATGGAAGGCTGTTCCAAATATTGCAGCTTCTGCGTGGTGCCTTATACCCGCGGCGAAGAATTTTCACGCCCGTTGAATGACGTGTTGACCGAAATTGCCGGCTTAGCGCAACAAGGCGTGAAAGAAATCAACCTGTTAGGCCAAAATGTGAACGCCTACCGCGGCGAAATGGACGACGGCGAAATTTGCGACTTTGCTACATTGTTGCGCATTGTGCATGAAATTCCGGGCATTGAGCGCATGCGTTTCACCACCAGCCACCCGCGCGAGTTTTCCGATTCGATTATCGAGTGCTACCGCGATTTGCCGAAGCTGGTGTCGCATTTGCACCTGCCGATTCAAAGCGGTTCCGACCGCGTGTTGAGCGCCATGAAACGCGGCTACACCGCCTTGGAATACAAATCCATCATCCGTAAATTGCGCGCCATCCGCCCTGATTTGTGTTTGAGCAGCGACTTTATCGTCGGCTTCCCCGGCGAAACCGAACGTGAATTCGAGCAAACCTTGAAGCTGGTAAAAGACATTGCCTTCGATTTGAGCTATGTGTTCATTTACAGCCCGCGCCCGGGTACACCGGCCGCCAACCTGCCGGACGACACACCGAACGCCGAAAAAGTACGCCGCTTGGAAGCCTTGAATGAAGTGATAGAAGCAGAAACCAAACGCATCAACCAAAGCATGATCGGTTCGGTACAACGCTGCTTGGTGGAAGGCATTTCCAAGAAAGACCCAGACCAGTTGCAAGCACGCACCGCCAACAACCGCGTGGTGATTTTCAACGGCACGCCGGAGATGATTAATCAAATGGTTGATTTGGAAATCACCGATGCTTATACCTTCTCGTTGCGCGGGGTGCCGGTGTCTAAAAATTAATTGAAGTTTTTAAATGCTAAAAGGCCGTCTGAAAATTATGTTTTCAGACGGCCTTTTCATATTCAAATCACCCACTGATAAAGCGCAATCATCAGCGGCATACTCACTACACAAAGTAGGGTGGTGATGCCGTAAATCGCGCTGGCTTTTTGCGCGTTCTTTTGATACAGCACCGCCATCTGTGTGACTGTGGCGGCGGATGAGCTGATGGTGGCCAAAAAGCTGATGAGTACCACGGTTTGGTTGTGGCTGTTTTGCTCGGCGAGGCCGAAGAGTTTGATGATGATCAGCAGCACCAGCGGCATCAGAATCAGGCGCAGGAAGGTGACGAGGTAGATGCGTTTGGAGGCGATGATCTCTTTCAAAGGCAGCGAGGCAATCAGCATGCCGGCAATCATCATGGCAATCGGGCCGATCATGCTGCCGACATTGGCCAGCGCGTTGTCCACCACGCTGGGCAGTTTGATTTGAAAGGCAAACATGAATAAGCCGACGGCAATAGACAAAATATTGACGTTGGTAAAGATTTTTTTGACCGACATTTGGCTGCGTCCGGCAAACATCACGCGCAGGTGTGTCCAGAACAATACGGTTTGCACAATCAAATAGCCTGCGGTGTAAATCAGCCATTCCGCGCCGAATACGGCCAGCACCACCGGAATAATCAGATTGCCCGCGTTGGTGTAAATCACGGCGGCTTGTTCCAGAATATCCAGCTTGAAGATTTTGGCAAACAGTTTGCCCAGCACAATCAGCGAAAAGTTAAACAGCAAAGCGAGCTTCACCGAAAGCCACAAGCCATCGAGAATTTCGGGTGTGTAATCGACTTGGAAAGCGTGAATCATTACCGCCGGGCTGATAAGGTAAAGCGTAATCACGGAAAGCGGATAGCTGTCGGCCGGTTTGAGCAGTTTGAATTTCACTAAGGCAATGCCCATCAGCACAATCAGCGTGAGTTGGGCAATTTTTTCGGCGAGCAGCAGGGAAGTTTCCATGAGAATATTGATAGGATATGAATGGATGAGGATTTTACGCCTTTGTGATGGGGGCGACAAATCGTGTTGCCTTTTTGTATATTGATGAAAGGCCGTCTGAAAATAGAAATGGTTGCAATAAATGCTTTTTCAGACGGCCTGAATCGATTTAATTGCCCGAAGTGCTTGGAATTTCAGTATAATACCGCCCAAATTTTTCCCCAACTTTTAAAGATAAACATGAATACTTCAGATAACAGTATGTTCGAGCGCATTTTTAAATTGCGCGAAAACGGCACCAATGTGCGCACGGAAGTGATGGCGGGTTTAACCACCTTTCTGACCATGTGTTACATCATCATCGTCAATCCCTTGATTTTGGGCGAAGCGGGCATGGATGTCGGCGCGGTGTTCGTCGCCACCTGTATCGCTGCGGCCATCGGCTGCTTTGTGATGGGCTTTGTCGGCAATTATCCGATTGCACTCGCCCCGGGCATGGGCTTGAATGCTTATTTTACTTTTGCCGTGGTGAAGGGCATGGGTGTGCCTTGGCAGGTGGCGTTGGGCGTGGTGTTTATGTCGGGCTTGATTTTCATCTTCTTCAGCTTGTTTAAAGTGCGCGAAATGCTGGTGAACGCGTTACCGATGGGCTTGAAAATGTCGATTGCGTCCGGTATCGGCCTGTTTTTGGCCTTGATTGCGCTAAAAGGCGCGGGCGTGATCGTGGACAATCCGGCCACGCTGGTCGGCATGGGCGATATTCACCAGCCGTCGGTATTGCTGGCGTTGGGTGGTTTTGCGGCTGTGTGCGTGTTGAGCCATTTCCGCATTAAAGGCGCGATTATCATCACTATTTTGGGCATTACCGTGTTGTCCAGCCTGATGGGTTTGAGCGAATTCAAAGGCGTGGTCGGCAGTGTGCCGAGCATTGCGCCGACTTTCATGCAAATGGATTTTGAAGGCTTGTTCACCGTCAGCATGATCAGCGTGATTTTTGTGTTTTTCTTGGTGGACTTGTTCGACAGTACCGGCACTTTGGTCGGTGTATCGCACCGTGCGGGCTTGTTGGTAGATGGCAAACTGCCGCGCTTGAAACGTGCTTTGCTGGCGGATTCGACTGCAATTGTGGCAGGTGCCGCTTTGGGTACGTCGTCAACTACACCTTATATCGAAAGTGCATCGGGTGTGGCTGCGGGTGGCCGCACGGGTTTGACTGCTGTGGTGGTTGGTTTGCTGATGTTGGCGTGTTTGGTGTTCTCGCCGCTGGCACAAAGCGTACCGGCTTTTGCCACCGCGCCGGCTTTGTTATACGTCGGCACGCAGATGTTGCGCAGTGCCACCGAAATCGATTGGGACGACATCACCGAAGCTGCTCCGGCTTTCTTAACCATCGTGTTCATGCCGTTCACTTACTCGATTGCTGACGGTATCGCAGCAGGCTTTATCAGCTATGCGGTGATTAAATTGTTGTGCGGCCGTGCCAAAGAAGTGCCGCCGATGGTGTGGATTGTGGCTGTATTGTGGGCATTGAAATTCTGGTATATGGGCGGTTGATTCGCACTGCTAGAAAATGTTTTAAACAGGCCGTCTGAAAACAATATGTTTCAGACGGCCTGTTTTTATTGTTATAAATAACTGAATAATCGGCTTTGCATGAAAATAATTCAAGTAAAAATGCAGTTTAGAGTAAAAATCCGTCAAATAGGCCGTCTGAAAAATAGTTGCTGATTTCAAGTATTTATTAACGGCATTTAACTGAAAGCAGGTGTGGATTTAAAATCACTCGACAAAAATAACGGATAATTTTTTGAGTTTGGTGAAAAAATTGTTGCTTTTGATTATATGTAAATTAAACATATTTAAATAATAAAATACAATAGATTATGTGTATTTTTAGTTTGTAATCAGCTTGTTTTTGATTAATTTGTTTATTTTTAATCGATAAAAGTTATCAAGTGGATTGAAAAAATATTTGACACACAAAAAATTATGGCTTAGATTTAAATCAAAGAAAAACTACATGAAACTACATCATACAAAGGAACCCACCATGACTTCTCGCGCGATTTTGCCGCTATCTCTTCATTTCCACGAAATATTCTCTTTTTCCGCTGATGCTTTCGGTTTGTTGCCCGTCAAAGCCGTCACGCATTAAACCGGTTTATTCTTTCGCCGTATTTTTCTGTTTTATTTTTAACATCCAAAAAGTAAAAAGCTCGAATAATTTTCAATAAGCGGTGGTCGTGTGTGTTGCGGCTGGTTTAAGTGTAAACGTTAACTGTTTATTGAAAATGATTTTAGTGATGTCAATCAAAGTTTGATTTGACGATGTGATTGATAAGAGGAGAAAAAAGATGACCCAAGCTTCAGCTGGCCTGCGTTTCCGTCAAGCCGTTCAAGAATCTAATCCGTTGGCGGTGGTGGGCTGCGTCAATGCTTATTTTGCCCGTTTGGCCACCCACAGCGGCTTTAAAGCGATTTATCTGTCCGGCGGCGGCGTGGCTGCCTGCTCAAACGGCATTCCGGATTTGGGTATCACCACCATGGAAGACGTGCTGATTGATGCACGCCGCATTACCGATAATGTAGATACGCCTTTGCTGGTAGATATTGATGTGGGTTGGGGCGGTGCATTCAACATCGCGCGCACCATCCGCAATTTCGAGCGCGCCGGTGTGGCGGCGGTACATATTGAAGACCAAGTGGCGCAAAAGCGTTGTGGCCACCGTCCAAACAAAGCCATCGTGTCTAAAGAAGAGATGGTTGACCGCATTAAAGCCGCTGTGGATGCGCGTGTCGATGAAAACTTCGTCATCATGGCGCGTACAGATGCATTGGCGGTAGAAGGTTTGGATGCGGCGATTGAGCGTGCGCAAGCCTGTGTGGAAGCCGGTGCCGATATGATTTTCCCAGAAGCGATGACCGAATTGGGCATGTACAGAAAATTCGTTGATGCGGTGAAAGTGCCGGTATTGGCCAACATCACTGAATTCGGTTCAACGCCGCTCTACACCCAGCAGGAATTGGCTGAAAACGGCGTGCAGCTGGTGCTGTATCCGCTCTCAACCTTCCGCGCAGCCAGCAAAGCAGCATTGAATGTGTATGAAGCGATTATGCGCGACGGCACACAAGCCAATGTGGTTGATACCATGCAGACCCGCGCGGAATTGTACGAACACTTGGGCTACCACGATTTCGAGCAGAAATTAGACCAATTGTTTCAAAAATAAATAAAGCCGTAGAAATAGAAGTTGTTGGATTTTCAGACGGCCTGTTCCCAGCGGAAAGGCCGTCTGAAAAATAATCATATTAAAAAAGCAATCAATAGGAGAAACATCATGACAACCGAAACCCCTACTTTCAAACCGAAAAAATCCGTAGCCCTGTCAGGCGTAGCAGCCGGTAACACCGCGCTGTGTACCGTCGGCAAAACCGGTAACGACTTGAGCTACCGTGGTTACGACATTCTCGATTTAGCCAAGCATTGCGAATTTGAAGAAGTGGCGCACTTACTGATTCATGGCCATCTGCCGAATAAGAGCGAATTGGCAGCTTATAAAGCCAAATTGCAAACCTTGCGTGGCTTGCCGATTCGTGTTCGTAAAATGCTGGAAAACTTGCCGGCACACACCCATCCGATGGACGTTTTGCGTTCGGGCGTGTCTATGATGGGCTGCGTTCACCCTGAGCGTGAAAGCCAACCGGAAAGTGAAGCGCGTGATATCGCCGACAAACTGATTGCCAGCTTGGGCAGCATCTTGCTGTATTGGTATCAATATTCACACAAAGGCAAGAGCATTGACGTTGAGAGCGAAGAAGAGAGCATTGGCGGTCATTTCCTGCACTTGTTGCACGGCAAACGCCCAACGCCTTCGCAAGTTAAAGCCATGCACATTTCCCTGATTTTGTATGCAGAACACGAATTTAACGCATCTACTTTCACCAGTCGTGTGATTGCGGGTACCGGTTCGGATATCTACTCTTGCATTACCGGTGCCATCGGTGCTTTGAAAGGCCCGAAACACGGCGGTGCCAACGAGGTGGCTTACGACATTCAAAAACGCTACCGCAATGCCGACGAAGCGGAAGCAGATATCCGCGAGCGCATCGGCCGCAAAGAAATCGTGATCGGTTTCGGCCATCCGGTGTACACCGTATCTGACCCACGCAACGTGGTGATTAAAGAAGTGGCACGCGATTTGAGTAAAGAAGCCGGCGATATGCGCTTGTTTGACATTGCCGAGCGCTTGGAAAGCGTGATGTGGGAAGAGAAGAAAATGTTCCCGAATCTGGACTGGTTCTCTGCCGTGTCTTACCAAAAACTGGGCGTACCGACTGCGATGTTCACCCCGTTGTTCGTGATTTCGCGTACCACCGGCTGGTCGGCACACGTGTTGGAGCAACGCAAAGACGGCAAGATTATCCGTCCGAGCGCGAATTACACCGGTCCTGACGATATTCCGTTCGTGCCGTTGGACGAACGCTGCTGATGTACTTTTCAGACGGCCTTTATGCTTTCGCATCAGGCCGTCTGAAAAATTTACGATGATGCGTACTTGAATATTAGGGCGTGTCCCTAATTTGAATAAGCCCAAAAGAGCCCTATTTTAACCCTATATTCCAACGAAATATAGGCAAACACAAACAATGGC
Source organism: Neisseria sp. N95_16 (assembly GCF_002551535.2). Taxonomy (NCBI): domain Bacteria; kingdom Pseudomonadati; phylum Pseudomonadota; class Betaproteobacteria; order Neisseriales; family Neisseriaceae; genus Neisseria; species Neisseria sp. N95_16. The sequence goes on along the minus strand of NZ_PDBT02000002.1, from coordinate 87 downwards.
GAGAACCGCAATAACTGACAACATATGGGAACAATTACAAACAACCATGAAAGCGCACGGCTGTCATCAATGGAAGAACGACCGTAC